>CAYUYN010000301.1:0-5225 GCA_964449185.1 uncultured Anaerolineales bacterium
CTAAGGCCGCCACACCCACGGGCTGTCATACGTCGGGTCGTTGGTGAGCCGCGCCAGGCCGGTGCCATCGAGGTTGACCACGTACACTTCCGCGTTGGCGTCGCGCTCGGAGCGGAAGGCCAGGCGGTTGCCATCGGGCGCCCAAACCGGGCTGGTGTCCAGGCCGGCGGAGGTGGTCAGGCGCGCCTCGCCGGAGCCGTCGGCGTTCATGACGTAGATCTCGCCGTTGCCCTCGTGCTCGCGCACAAAGGCCAGGCGCGCGGTGTTGGGCGACCAGGTGGGCAGGGTATCGGCGCCGCTGTTGTTGGTCAGGCGCAGTTGGGCGCTGCCGTCGGCGTTCATCAGGTAGAGCTCATCGTTGCCGTCGCGGTTCGAGACGAACGCAATGAAGGCGCCATTGGGCGCCCAGGCGGGGGCATTATCGCTGGCGCCGTTGTTGGTCAGGTTGGTCAGCCCCGAGCCATCCAGGTTGATCACGTAAAGCTCGCGGTTGCCGTCGCGCTCGGAGACAAACAGCACGCGCGTGCCGTCGGGTGACCAGGCCGGGTCGGTGTCGGCCGCGGCGTTGTTGGTCACGCGCACCAGCTCGGCGCCGTCGACGTTCATCAGATAAATTTCGGCATTGCCGTCGCGGTTGGAGACGAAGGCGATGCGGTTGCCGTCGGGCGACCAGGCCGGGTCGGTGTCGGCCGCGCCGTTGTTGGTCAGGCGCGTCGCGCCGGCGCCGTCGGCGGCCATGGTGTAGATTTCCTGGTTGCCGTCGCGGTCGGTCTGGAAGGCCAGCCGCTGGCGCGTTGCCGACCAGACCGGGCTGGTGTCGGTGCCGGGGTTGTTGGTGAGGCGCGCCTGGCCCGCGCCGTTGCTGGCCATGATGTACAGCTCGGGGTTGCCATCGCGGCGCGCCTCGAAGATGAGGATGCCGCCGGCCGGGTCGGCCGAAGGCACCACCACCACCGTGGCCGAGGGGGTCACCACGGGCAGGGTGGCCGTGGGCGGCGCCAGGGTGAGCGTGGGCGTGGCCGTCACGGGCGAGGCCGTTTCGGAGGGGGTGGCCGGCGGCAGCGTGGCCGTGGCCGTGCCCGTGGCGGTGGGGCTGGCCGTGGGCGTGGGCTGGTGGCCGGGGTCGGGGTCCACGTTGTCCTGTAGGCCATCGCCGTCGGTGTCGGGGTTGATGGGGCTGGATTGAAGCTCTTTCACCTCGCGGCCATCCAGCAGGGTGTCGCCATCCGTGTCGGGCACGCGCGGGTTGGAACCCCACACGCCTTCTTCGCCATCCAGCAATCCGTCCGCATCGGTGTCGGGGTTCACCGGGTCGGTGCCCAGGCGCACTTCGTCGACGTTGGAGAGGCCGTCGTTGTCCACATCGGCGTTGGCGAAGGCCTGCGCGGTCTGGCGTGAGGCCGCGGTGCTGGTGGCGGCGGCGCTGCTGGCAGAGGTCGTGTAGGCATACGCCGCCGCGCCCAGCAGCAGACAGCCAATGAAGAGCAGCAGCAAGGGCACCCAGGCCGGCACCAGCGCGCTGCTGATGACCTCCGCGCTCAGCTTCTGCGCCTGGCCGTTGGAGGCGGCCACCCGCACCGCGAACGGGTGCGCGCGGCGGCCGCCGATGAGGCGCGGGCGCTGGAGCGCGCTGGCAAAGTCCAGCACGCCCACGTGGCCCTCCGGCACCGGCAGGGTGGCGGCCGGCGGGTCGATGGTGAGCTCATCTTCCGGGTCTTCAAAGGTAACGGTGTAGCCCTCGTGGGTGTTGCCCTGGTTGTGCACGCTCAGGCGCCAGATGTCATTGCTGCGGCCGGTCTGCGCGTTGAGCTCGACGTGGAACTGCGCAAAGGCGGCCACGCTGACGGCGATCTTGGCTTCGACCGCCTCGTTGGGCTGGGCCTGGCTGGCCACGCGCATAGTGAGGGTATAGCGCCCGGCCCGGCTGGTGGGCGAGCGCGGCGGCTCCACGGCCACCTTCAGGCGCTGG
Source organism: uncultured Anaerolineales bacterium (assembly GCA_964449185.1). Lineage (GTDB taxonomy): Bacteria > Chloroflexota > Anaerolineae > Anaerolineales > UBA6663 > CAYUYN01. The sequence goes on from CAYUYN010000301.1 coordinate 1,970, forward strand.
TGGCCGCCCGGCGGCAGCTGCACGCTGCTGGTCGGGCCGGGCGGCACAATCCAGTTGGCGGGCAGGCCCTCCAGGCTGAGGCTGAGGCGGTCGATGTCGGGGCCGTTGTTGATGATCACCACGGCGGCGGTGGTGCGCTGGCCGGGCGTGACCGTCAGTTGGGGGATCTCCACATAGACCCCCACGCGCCCGCCGGGGCTGGTCTGCACCAGGCTGGCATCGACCACCATGCCGTCGAAGCGGAAGACGCTCGGTCGCGCGACGATGGCGGCCGGCTCGAGGTGCAGCCACGTGTTGCCCACCAGCACCGGGGTCTCGGGCAGCCAGGGCTCGGGCATGCCCGGCAGCAGGCGCAGGCCGCTCACAAACGTGCCGCTTGGGCTGTTGAGGTCAACGATCTTGTACTGGCCGTCACGCCAGTCCACGCGGGCGTGGAACGGGGCCACGGCCGGGTCGTCCAGCGCCAGATCGTTGTCGGGGCTGCGGCCAAGGGTGAGACCGCGCGCCGGCAGCATGACGTAGCGCGAGCGGCCATCGAGAGCGACCACCCGCAGGCGGCCCTGCGCCAGGTTCATGGTCTCGGGCGCCTCGCCCAGGGTGGGCGGCGCGGGCGGCACAGGCCAGCGTTCCTCGGCTGGCGCGGTCTGCTCATCGCGCAGGCTGCGCTGGTAGGGCACCAGCAGGCTCACCGCCCACGCGCCGGCCTCGGGCACGGCCTCGGCCTGTTCCACGGCGGGCAGCACCTCCGCCAGGGCCTGGGCCAGCTCGGCCGGGCCGGCATAGCGGTGCTCGGGCGCCTTGGCCAGGGCGCGCAGGATCACGCCCTCCAGGGGCAGCGGCAGGTCGGCGCGGCGCACACGCGGCGCGGGCGGCTCGGCGCGGGTGTGGGCGTGCACAGCCTCGGCCAGGGTCTGCACCGGAAAGGGCAGCCAGCCCACGGCCAGCTCGTACAGCAGCACCCCCAGCGAATACACCTGGCTGCGCTCGGTGATGGGCTGGCCCACCGTTTGCTCGGGCGACCAATAAGCGTAGCCGGCGGAGGGCGAGTCGCCCGCCAACGGCGCCGTGGGGACGGCGTCTTCCAGGCCCAGGTCGGTGAGCACGGGCCGGTAGGGCAGGCCATCGGCCGGGTCGGGCTTGAACAGGATGTCGGCCGGGCGCACGCGGCGCGGCGGCGCGCCCTGGCGGTTGATATAGTCGAGCACCAGCGCCAGGTGCCGCACGAGCTGCACCGCTTCGGAAAGCAGCACCCACTGGTTGGCGTCGCGCAGCTCGTGGAGCAGGGCGCGCAGGCTGCCGCCCGGAATGTATTCCATGATGATGTACAGCAGGGTGTTGTTGCGGCCGAAGTCGTGGACCTTAACCAAGCCGGGGTGGTCCAGGCGCGCGGCGGTGCGCGCCCGGTCGAGCAGGCGCTCGACGGCCTCGGGCGGGCCAATCCGGCGCAGCTCGATCACCTTAAGCGCCACGGCGCGCTCCAGCAACGGATCGTGCGCTTTGTACACCACGCCCTGCTCGCCCTGCCCCAGCTCGCTAAGGATCTGGTAGCGGTCGAGCGCCTGGCCGATGAGTGGGTTGCTCATGCTCTCTCCTCTAGGGTGCAGGCGCCCAGACATGCCCGCACAGAGCCGGTTGGAAACCGGTTATCATAATCGTATCGCCTTCCAGCGGTCTCACCATCAGTGTATGTCCGATTTGAATGTAGGCAAAACGTGTATTCGCGTGTCGGCGCGGATCCGACGTGTATAATCTGGCGGTGTCTTCACCGAGGTCCGAATTTTTGGCGGGGGTGCGGGCCGAGCTGCCCATCCTGTTGGGCACCACGCCGTTTGGCCTGATCTACGGCGTGCTGGCCATTGGCGCGGGGCTGCCGCCGGCGGCGGCGCTGGCCATGTCGTCGATTGTGTTTGCGGGCTCGGCGCAGTTCATCGGCGCGCGGCTGTTCGAGGCGGCCACGCCGCCGCCGGTAATCGTGCTGACCACCTTCGTCGTCAACCTGCGCCACATGCTGTACAGCGCCTCGCTGGCGCCCTACCTGCGCGGGCTCTCCAAACCGTGGAAGTGGCTGCTGGCCTACCTGCTCACCGACGAAGCCTACGCGGTGACGATTGTGAACTACGACCGGCCCGGCGACCTGACCCACAAGCATTGGTTCTTTTTAGGGGCGGGGCTCACCCTGTGGTCGTCGTGGCAGGCCAGCACGGCCATCGGCATCTATCTCGGCCGGCAGGTGCCCGCCAGTTGGGCGCTGGACTTCAGCCTGGCGCTGACCTTCATCGGCCTCGTGGTGCCGGCCCTGCGCGACCGGGCCGCCGTGGCCGCCGCGCTGGTGGCGGGCCTGGCCTCCGTCCTGGCCGCCGCCCTGCCGCTGCAATTGGGCCTGATGGTGGCGGCGCTGGCCGGCATTGCCGCGGGCCTGGTTGTGGAAAGGAAAGTAATTGGTCATTGGTAATTGTCTGGACAATTACCAATGACCAATTACTAATTACCTCTTCCCATGACTCTCTGGCTCACCATCATCGCCATGGGCCTCGTCACCTACGCCATCCGGCTTTCGCTGATCGGCGTGCTGGGCGACCTGCAGGTGCCGCCATTCGTGGCGCGCGCGCTGCGCTTTGTGCCGCCGGCGGTGCTGTCGGCCATCATCCTGCCAGAGCTGCTGCGGCCCGACGACACGCTCGACCTGTCGCTGAGCAACGCGCGGCTGTTGGCGGGGCTGCTGGCCGGCCTCGTCGCCTGGCGCACCAAGAACGTGCTGGCCACGATTGCGGTCGGGATGGCGGCCTTGTGGATACTGCAATGGGTGATGAGTGGGTAAGGCCAGTGGTCAGAGGTCAGTTGTGCGCAGGCCGTCAAGGCGACTTCAGTCGTACCCGCTTGTGGTGCCAGCGAGGAGCGAATGCAGACGCACCCTCCGACCACGTGGGAGCGGGTTGCACCCGCGATAACCCTGTTGTGGCAAAGACGCTGCCCGAATTAAGGTGGCTCTAGGCACTGGGGATCGCGGCTACAAGCCGCTCCCACGTTTGCGCAGGCTGCTTTGCATTCGACAGGCGCTGGTGGCACAAGAGCGTTCGACCGAGGTCTCCACTACGAGTTACGTTCAACTCACGCAACCCGCAACCCGCACCACGTCTCTCTTACGCAGGAGGCCTTCGTATGCAACTCGACGCCGCTCTCGCCACCACTTCGCTTAGTGAGATCCCCGCGCTGGCCCGCGCCGCCGAGTCCGCCGGTTTCGCCGGGGTGTGGACGA
>CAYUYN010000302.1:0-1068 GCA_964449185.1 uncultured Anaerolineales bacterium
AGCGCCGTTGCGTAGTTGGCCTGCGCCACAAACGAGTGGCCGGTCAGGCTGTGCTTCTCGCCGCCCTGAAAGATGGATTTGACCCCGGCGGCCTTGTACCTCTCGAAGTTGGCCGAAGCCACTTTCTTGGGCGTGGCGTCGGCCACGACATCCACCCCGGCCAGCAGATCGTCCAGGTTCCCGGCGATCGGCACGCCAGCGACGCGCATTTCGTCGGCGGATTGCGGCGTCGCGGCGTACACGGGGTAGCCCTTTTCCACGGCGACCTTGACGCGCCAATCGCTAACCACGTCGGCCACGCCGGCCAGTTCCATATCATCCTGCACAGCCACCGCGTCGGCGATGCGCTTGCCGATGACGCCGTAACCGTTGACGACCACGCGAATTCTTCGATTCGACACGCGAGCCTCCAGTTTTCTAAGTGATCCAAGGTCCATGCCTTCAATCGGCCTGATGTTATCCGATTTCGGAGCCCGGCGGCAGCGCCAAATGGCCTGCTGGCATGCGCGCATTGCGGCTCGCAGGCGGGATTACAGGATGTCTCCGCGCCACTGATACCATAGCCGACCCACGAAATAGCCGATGACAGCGCCCACCAGTCCAAAGACCCAGTGCAGTGGGTGCGCTTGCCCATCGAGGGCCAACCGGGCGAAGACATAACTGGTGAAGCCAAGTCCAATGATCCAGACGTAGACCACCAGGGGCCAATCATTGCGAACGGGCTTCGCCGTGTTTTTTGTGTGTCGGGCACTTTTGCTCATGGCGCTTGCCTTTCAGACTGGCCAATGCTCACGATGGGGCTGGCGCGCTATCTTCTTCGCCTTCTCGCCCAGTTCCGGCCTGGCGTAGGTTTGGGGCGCGCGCTCGAACTCGGCCTGGCAGCGCGGGCAGCACAGGCAGTAGTCCACGCCCGCATACTCGATGACGATATGGGCCTTGCCCCGGTTGATGCGCTTGCCGCAGACAGGGTCTTTGAACATGGTCGGTTTCTCCTTATGCTGAATGTGCGGGCCGCTAACCTCGCCCAGAAAGCCAGATATTCCACATGAGCCAGCCGCCGAAGCCGAG
>CAYUYN010000302.1:1168-5220 GCA_964449185.1 uncultured Anaerolineales bacterium
GGGGCAATTCCAGGCCCAGTTCAGCGGCGTCCAGTGCGGCCTGGCTGGCGCGGAGCGCCATCGCCTTGGGCGAGAGCCGCTCCCACCAGAACTGCTGCAGGTAGGGCGATGCGAATTCGAACAGCCGGAAGTTTGGGTCGAGTTGTGCCCCGAGGCCCTCGCTCATGCTCACTACCCGGAAAAGCATGACCAGTTCGCTGGGGAGTTGCAGACGGTGCCGCAGGGCTACGGCCATGATCTCGGTCACGGTTTGCGCGGCGGACAGTTCCTTGATCGAGCGCCCGGCATAGCGGCTCAAAAAGTGATCGAGGTCGCGCTGCAGGACTTCACGCCTGCCTCGCCCTCCGGCCACGCCCAGTTCATAAAACACATCGGTCAACCGCCCGGCGTCCTGCCGGGCCACAGCCATCCCCACGCGCAGCAGCGCCGCCTGCAACCGGTCGTCCAACCGCCCCACCATGCCGAAGTCAATCAGCGCGATGGAGCCGTCTGGGCGCACGAAGAAGTTGCCGGGGTGCGGGTCGGCATGGAAGAAACCGAACTCGAACACCTCGCGCAGCATCATGCGGACCGCATTCTCCGCGAGAGTGTGCCGGTCAATGCTGGCCTCGTCCAACGCGGCCATGTCGGAGATTTTTATTCCGCTTACGCGCCCGAGGGTCAGCACGCGGCCGGTGGTCAGCTCCCAGTGCACGCGGGGAATGTACACTCCCGGGTCACCGGCGAAGTTGCGCCGGAAGCGATCGGCGCTTTGGCCCTCGCGCTCATAGTCCAGTTCGTTGCGGAGGGTATAAGAGAATTCGTCCACCAGGGCGGAGAGATTATAGTCTCGGCCAAAACTGGTATGCGCCTCGGCCCACTCGGCAATGCCGGCCAGGATTTCCAGATCTTTCGTAATCTGCTCGGCGACGCCGGGGCGTTGGACTTTCACGATAACGGGCTGGCCGTTCTTCGCGACGGCCGCATGCGCCTGCCCGATCGAGGCGGAGGCGAGAGGTTGTGAATCAAACTCGGCAAACAGGCTTTCAGGTGGTTGCCCGAGTTCCTCGAGCACGATTTGCCGGATTTTCTCGAACGGCACGGGCGGCGCCGCGTCCTGCAGTTTTGCCAGTTGCGCCGCATATTCCGGGGGCACGAAGTCGGGTCGGGTGCTGAGGGCCTGGCCGAGCTTAATGAACGTGGCGCCAAGTTCGCCGAAGGCCATCCGCAAGTGTTCGGCCTGTGTGTATGGAGCGACGCGGGCGGGGTGACCCAGCCACCCGCGCTCAAACGGGATGAGGTCGCCCAGCCTGACCTGCGCGACCAGCCAGCCCAGCCCATGCCGGGCCAGCGCCGAGGCGATCTCGCGTGAGCGACGCAGCAGTCGGCCGCGGGCGAACCACGGCACAGGCAGGAAGCTGGACATGTGCGCGCTTAGGCCGTCGTGACCCGGATGGTCTTGGGTCGGACTTTCTCGTCCTTGGGCAGTGTCAGCGTCAGAACTCCATCGTGGAAGGCGGCCTGAGCCGAGTCGACTTCGACGGCGAGCGGCAGGGTCAGCGAGCGAGTGTACACCGAAGCCCGGCGTTCGCGGCGCAGGTAGGTCGCATCTTCAAACTCGCTCTCGGACTCGATTTCACCCTTGAGTGAGAGTGTGTTGCCGCTGAGCGTGATCTTGAGATGCTCGGCTTTCACGCCGGGCATGGCCGCGCGAACGATGATGTCCGGGCCAGTGTCGAGAACGTCGACCGGGACGAGGATGGAGGCCAGAGCGGACGGCAATAAATCACGTGGGCCGACCCAGCCTTCATCCAGCAACTGACGCAGCGCGCTGCGCAGCGCGCTGAGATCGGTCAAGGCATCGAAGTGGGATAAGTCGCTCATGGGATGTTTCCTTTCGGTTAAGCGCTCGTGTAGACGAATGACCGCACCCGCTCTCGCCGCTCCTGCCCGCCCAGCAGACCGGCCAGCGCGGCGACACCTTCCGTGAGCAGGTAAATCGGCAGGCTGCCGATGATGGTCAAAATCGTGGCCGGGTAGTCGGCTCGGTCGGCCAGCATGTCGGCAAAGGCGCGCACTGCCAGCGGGTTGAGCACGCCGAGGTTGAAGAAGGCGCGTTGGAATGGATAGAAGACGTAGGCCAGGCCCAGGCCCCAGAGGTGGCACATGCCGATCTGGCGGTAGATCATTTGCGGATAGTGTTCGGGGCTGCCCGACAGGATGGCCTGCGCCGCCAGCCGCCCGCTCTTGATCGCCAGCCGGATGCCCTCGCCGGTGAGCGGGTCAATCAGGCCGGCGGCGTCGCCGACGAGCAGGGCGCGGGCGGTGGCGATCGGTTCTCGATGGGTGTAATAAGGCAGCGGATGGCCGTGCAACTTGGCTTTGTCGATCGTGATGCCATACCGGGCCATGACCCGCGCCAGGGTGGCTTGCAGCTCGCCCGGCTTGGGGTGAAAGCCGCCAATGCCCACGCAGAGATGGTCCGCCCTGGGGAAAACCCACAAGTAGCCCTCCCGGATTTCGCCGAAGATGAAGGTCATATCCTTGCCAAAGCGGGCCATGATCTCCGGCGTTACGGGCACTTCGGCTTCGATGGCAGCGGCCTGGGCGTGCCCGCGCCGCAGCCCGAGGTCGCGGGCGACCACCGACTTCGCGCCATCCGCCCCGATGACGAACCGTGCTTCATATGCCGCCCCGTCGGAAGTCTGGACGATGATGCGATCTTCCGCCTCGATCACTTTGCGCACCGCCACCCCCGTTCGCACGTCGGCTTTGGCCTGGGCCAGGATGTGCGCGTCGAACCTGTCCCGCATCACCGTCGCCAGGCCGCGGTCGGGCAATGGCACGCTGATCTCGCGCCGTTCAAGCGCGAAGGTCACCGTCCGGACGCGCGCTTCGATAACCGCCTCGAAGGAGAAGGGGAACATCCGGTCCAACATGCGCAGCGATAGCCCGCCGCCGCAGGCCTTGTAGCGTGGCAGGGTTTCTTTTTCCAGCACCAGCACACGCTGGCCGGCCTCACCGAGGAAGTAAGCGGCGGTCGCCCCGCCCGGGCCCGCGCCGACCACAATCACATCGTATATGCCAGTCATTTGACGCGTCCTCTACAAGATAAGCGGAGCGGCCTGCTCGTCCCGCACCTGGGCGCGATAGTCATGTCGCCCATCGCCGCCGGCCTGGGCTACGGCGTTGATCAGCGCTGGAATGTCAGTCAGGCTAGGGTTGTAGGTGACCTCCGCCACCCCTGTCTCCAGCAGCACTTGCGCTTCGACGACGCCGGTAAGCGCGAGCAAGCTGTTGCGGACTCGGGCCGCGCAGTTGGGGCAGCCCATGCCCCCCACGGCGAGGAGCGCCGAGGTGGTCGCCTGCTGCTCTTCGGGGGTGGCCGTTTTTTGCAGTGGTTCAACGTGACAATTCTCGTCCATGGGGTTTTCCTTTCTAGGGCGGGGGGGGGTCTAGTGGCAGCCCCCGGAGTGGCTGGTATGCTCGTCCGGCCTGGATGGAGGTGCGCTGGCCGGGCCAGCCACGTTGGCCGTTGCATCGGTGCGTTGCTCATGGCCGGCGTGACCGCCGTGCCCGCCCTGCGAGCCGTGCATGAACAGGTGGCTGCCGATGAACGCGGCGATTAGGGCGTAGTACCCGACGGTGCCCAACGGGACGCTGAAGACAAAGATGGCCACCAGCGCGATGATGAGGCCCAGGCCCAGAAACCAGACGACGGGCGGGATGCGCACGGGACGTACAGTTGTGGGGGAATTGTGTTCCATTGAGTCTCTCCTTGAGATCCAAATGTGATCTCAAGGATGACTCTAAACGGATTAGGCAGGAACTGCGAGAGGCATTTGGCCTGTTTGGAGATGCGCCGTTTGGCGGGTGGCACTCAGCGAGTCACCGGGTTTGTCTCACCCGGAATTACTCTTTCGAAGGGGTATGGCCGTCAGTTTTCTTCGGTTGGGTGCTCAATCTCACCAGCCGTGAAGCGGTCCGGGTCGGACTCAAACGCGCGCAGACAGGCACCTATGCAGAAGTAGACGCGCTGGCCGCGATACAGCGCGCTGGGATAGCGGTCGGGG
>CAYUYN010000303.1:0-5203 GCA_964449185.1 uncultured Anaerolineales bacterium
CCTGGCGGCGCTGCTGGCGGGCGTGGACCGGCTGGAAGCCGCGCAGGTGCAGGCCGAGTGGCGGGCGCAGGTGGAGGCGTTTGTGCGCGTGACCGGGCGCCGGCCCACGCACCTGGACAGCCACCACCACACCTCGTTTGTGTCAGCCGCGCTGTTTGGCGCGCTGCTGGACCTGGCGCGTGAGTTCGGCTGTGCCATACGCAATCCGTTAACAAGCCTGGACACGGCGCAGCCGCGCCTGGGGCTGAGGCCGGAGCAATATGAGCACCTGAGCGGCTATCTGGCGCCGATGCTGGCCGCCGCGCAGGATGTCCCCCACCCCGACAACTTTGAGGTGCGCTTTTACGGCGAACAGGCCTCGGTGGAGGTGCTGCGCTCGGTGCTGGACAGCCTGCCGGCAGGCGTGACGGAGCTGATGTGCCATCCGGGCCTGCCGGACGACCGCCTGGCGGAGGTCAGCAGCTATCACCGCTTTCGCGCGCGGGAGTTGGAGGCGCTGACCGCGCCACGGCTGCGGGAGGCGGCCTCGGCCGCCGGCATCGAATTGGTGCACTTCGGGTCGTTGGGATAGCAGCCCCTTTAGGCGCCCACTACCCACACAACACGAAAAACAGGCGGTGCGCCATGGGCCGGGTTTCAACCGGCCTATCGCGCGCCGCCTCTGCCTTTACAGCCCGTCCGGCCGCCTCACCCGCGCCGTGGTAGCATGCAACACACGAGGTGGACGCGACGTCATGCGCAAGCTAGTGCTGGTCTTCTTTAGGCTGCTCTACAACGAGCTGGCCTGGCTCTACGACCTGGTGAGCTGGACCGTGTCCATGGGCCAGTGGCGGAGCTGGCAGCGCACCGCCCTGCCCTACCTGCGCGGGCGGCGGGTGCTGGAAGTCGGCCACGGCACGGGCAACCTGCTGCTGGACCTGGCCGCCGGCGGTTTTGAGCCGGCCGGGCTGGACCTCTCGCCGCGCATGGGGACCCTCGCCCGCCGCAAACTGCGCCAAGCCGGTCGTAACCGCGTGCCCCTGGTGCGGGCCGGCGTGGACGCGCTGCCCTTCGCCGGCGGCTCGTTCTCCAGCTTGCTGTCCACCTTCCCTACCGAGTACATCGGCCGGTCCGCGGCCATTGCGGAGTTCTATCGGGTCTTGGAGCCAGGCGGCGTGCTGGTGAGCGTGCCGGCCGCGCAAATCACGGGCCTGGCCCCCACGGATCGCTTTGCCGATTGGCTGTTCCGGGTCACCGGCCAGGCCGCCACCGACCCGTTTGGCCCCCTGCTCCAGCGCTATGCGCAGGCGGGCTTTGCGGCGCGGATTGAGCGCGTGCGGCTGCCGCGGAGCATCGTGACGGTTATGATTGCAGAGAAAGAAAAATAGGCCGCGTGTCTGGTATAATGCCCGCATTCTCACGGCCCGCCCGGCTGCGCTTCGTGCCGGACGCGGGTCTTTGTTTGAATCGGAGGCATACGCCCACCTATGCAACAACGCAATATTTTTTGGCTGATTGTCACCCTGATCGTGGTGGCCTCAGCCGCTTATGTCGTACTGCCCACGCCCGGCATCCACATCGCCATCCGTGATTTCAAGGTCGACAAGGATTTTGCGGTCAGCCAGGGGCTGGACCTGCGCGGCGGGCTGAGCGTTTTGCTCGAAGCCGACGTGGCCGACTGCGGCAGCATCAGTGATGCGAAAATGGAAGGCGCGAAGGTCATCATCGATAACCGCGTCAACGCCCTGGGCCTGACTGAGCCCCTCGTGCAGCGCCAGGGCGCCTGCCGCATCACCGTCGAGCTGCCAGGCGTGACCGATCCGCAGCAGGCCATTGACTTCCTGAAGGAGACGGCGCTGCTCGAGTTCGTGGAGGGCGGGACACAGGGCCTCCCCGCGGATACCCTGATCCGCACCGACTGCCAGAACCCCTCCCTGTTGGATTGCGGCGCCTCCACGGCGGCCACCTCACCCACGGCCACGGTGGAGCCTGCCGCCGCCACCGCCCCCGCCACGGCCACGGCCACCACCGTCACGGGTGCCACGGCGCCCCCCACCCAGGCCACCCCCACCGGCCCGATCTACCACACCGTCATGACGGGCGCGGCCCTGACGGATGCCACGGTCGGGCGCGACGAGGTGGGCCGCTGGGTCATCAACTTTACGCTCACCCCCGACGCCGCGCGCCTGTTCGGAACCTACACCGCCAGCCACATCGGCCAGAGCCTGGCCATCGTGCTGGACAACGTCGTCCTGTCATCGCCCAACATTGAAGGCGCCATTCCCAACGGCACGGGCACCATCACCGGCAACTTCACGTCGCAGTCGGCCAACGAGTTGGCGCTTCAACTGCGCTCGGGCGCGCTGCCCGTGCCGCTGAAGATCGTCACCTCGCGCGAGGTCGGCCCCAGCCTGGGCCAGGACTCGGTCAGCAAGAGCATCCTGGCCGGCATCATCGGCGTGTCCGTCATCGCCCTGTACATGATCCTGTACTACCGGCTGCCGGGCGTCATCGCCGTGGTGGCCCTGCTGGCCTACGGTCTCATCACCTTTGCCCTGTTTATCCTCATCCCGGTCACGCTCACCCTGCCGGGCATCGCCGGCTTTGTGCTGTCACTGGGCGTGGCCCTGGACGCGAATGTGCTGATCTTTGAGCGCATGAAGGAGGAGCTGCGCGCCGGGCGCAACCTGCGCCAGGCGGTGGAGGCCGGCTTCAACCGGGCCTGGTCGTCCATCCGCGACTCCAACGTCTCCACGCTCATTACCTGCCTGATCCTGTACTGGTTTGGCAGCAACTTTGGGGCCAGCCTCGTCAAGGGCTTCGCGCTGACCCTGGCGCTGGGTGTCTTTGTCAGCCTGTTTACCGCCATCACGGTCACCCGCACCATCCTGCACCTGGTCCTGGACCGGATTGACTTCAGCGCCCGCCATTCGTGGTTTGGCATCTAAGGCGCAACGGAGCCGCTATGATTGACATTGTTGGACGACGCTATTGGTACTTCGGGCTGTCCCTGCTCATCATCGTGCCGGGGCTGATCGCCCTGGCGCTGTGGGGACTGCCGCTGTCGATTGACTTCACCAGCGGCTCGCTGCTGGAAGTGAGCTTCCCGCAAGCCACCCAGCCGGTGGACCCGGCCCAGGTGCGCGCCATCTATGCCGCCCACGATCACGCCGACAGCACCGTGCAGACCTCGGGCGCCAACGGCATTGTGGTGCGGAGCAAGCCGCTGGAAGATGAAACCCAGCGGGCGATCCTGGCGGAGCTGGAAACCCGGTATGGTCCGGCCACCGTGCTCGCCGCCGAAACGGTCGGACCGACCGTCGGCGCCGAGGTGGCCCAGCGCGCCGCGTTGGCCGTGGGCCTGGCGGCCCTGGGCATCCTGGCCTACATCGCCTTCGCCTTCCGCAAGGTGGACCATCCGGTGCGCTATGGCGTGGCCGCCATCGTGGCCATGCTCCACGACGTGCTGGTGGTGATTGGGTCGGCCGCCATCTTTGGCAAGCTGTTCGGCTGGGAAGTGGACGCGCTATTCCTGACGGCGCTGCTGACCGTGGTCGGCTTCTCGGTGCACGACAGCATCGTGGTCTTCGACCGCATCCGCGAAAACCAGCTCCACAACCGCCGCATGGATTACGAGACCCTCGTTAATCACAGCATTGTGCAGACGCTGGACCGCTCGCTGAACACGCAGATCACGGTGATGTTCGCGCTGCTGGCCATGGCGCTGTTCGGCGGCGACACCATCCGGCAGTTCGTGGTGACGCTGCTGATCGGCATTCTCTCCGGCACCTACTCGTCGGTGTTCAACGCGGCGCCGCTGCTGGTGGTGTGGGAAAACCGGGAGTGGAACAGCCTGTTCCGCCGGAAGGGGCCGCAGCCGGTGTAGGGGCGTTCTATAGAACGCCCTTTCCGAAAAGAAAAAGGGTGGCGGTGAACGAACATGGTTCGTTCACCGCCACCCTTTTTTTGTTGTCAGCGCCGACCGCTACCAGTCTGGGGCGTCGTCTGAGACGGTGTTGGTAATCAGGCGGGTGAACGGCGCGCCCACCGTCGGGTCCATGCTGTAGATCTCGTACAGGTTGTGGTGGGCGTTGGAGACGAAGGCCAACTGCTGGCCCACCGGCGCCCAGACCGGGCTGAAGTCCAGGCTGGCGTTGGTGGTCAGGCGCACCTCGCCCGTGCCGTTGGCATTGATCAGGCAGATTTCCAGGGACAGGTCGCGGCTGCAAGTGAAGGCGATGCGCTGGCTGTCCGAGGACCAGTCGGGGTCGTTGCCGGCGGTCAAGCCCACTTGCCCGCTGCCGTTGGTGTTCATCACGGTGATGGTGCCGTTGGCGGTGTAGGCGATCTTCTGATCGTTGGGCGCCCAGCGCGGCCGCAGGTCGGGCGTGCTGTTGAACGTGAGCTGGGTGACGCCGGTCCCATTGGCGTTCATCGTGTAAATCTCGTAGTCGCCGTCGCGATTGGACGAAAACGCGAGGCGGCCCGTGCCGATGGACCAGGACGGCGAGTGATCGTCGCTGGGGTTGTTGATCAGCCGCAGGACATTGTTGCCGTTGGCGTCCATGCTGTAGATTTCGTTGTTGCCATCGCGGTTCGACTGGAAGGCCACCAGCACCTGCCCCAAGGACCAGGCCGGCGCCTGGTCGATGGCGCCATTGTTGGTCAGGCGGACCGGCGCAGTGCCGTCCTTCTTCATCCGGTAGATTTCGTAGTTGCCGTCGCGGTTGGTGTGGAACACGATCTGCTGCGGGCCCTGGGTGCTGAGCCACACGGGCAGTTGCAGGGTGGTGGTGACGGCCGGCTCGGCCGGCACGAGCAGTTGCCTGGTCAGCGCCGGCGCGGGCGGCCGGCTGTAGCGCGTGGGCCGCTCGAGCGGCGGCCCGGCCTCGGTCGGCGCAGGGCGGGTGAGCCCTGCGCCGACCAAGAGCATGGCCGCGGCCAAAAGGTGGTGAAGGAGGCGGCTGGCGCGCTGGGCGCCAGGCCGCCGGGTGCGGGCGTGTGATTTAGCAGCCATCCCAGCAGATCGTTTCTGTAGGCGTGGGGGTCCGTGTCGGCGTGATCGTCGGCGTGGCCGTGTGATTGGTCGTCGGCGTCCGCGTCGGCGTGATGGTCCGGGTCGGCGTGACGGTCGGCATGATGGTCGGCGTCAGTGTGCGCGTCGGCGTCTGGGTGCGCGTGGGCGTGGCCGTACGCGTTTGCGTCGGCGTGGGTGTTTGCGTGC
>CAYUYN010000304.1:0-5176 GCA_964449185.1 uncultured Anaerolineales bacterium
ACTAGTTGTGCATGGCGATCCCCAGCGGCGTCACAAACAGCGGCCGGCCTGGGATGAGGGTGCGGATGCCGGTGACTTCCTCGACGACCTCGGCGAAACCGGGGAAGGCGACGGTGCCGCCGACGAGATAGAGCGTGTCGACCGGGTGGTCGGCGATGTGGCGGCGGACGATGGTGGCCACCTTCTCCATCACCGGGCGCACGCTCGGGAACAGGGCAGCCTGCCGGCGCGGGTCCTTCTTGAGGTCTTCGGCCTGCTCGAACGACAGGTTCTGCCCGCCCGCGATGACCAGTGAAAAATGCGTGCCGCCGGTGGGTTCATCGGCAGTGTACACGACTTGGCCGTCTTTGAAAACCGCCACGCCGGTGGTGCCGCCGCCCACATCCACGATGGCGCCGTCCTGGATCTGGAGCACGTTGTTGGCGGCGGTGGGCTCATCCACCAGGCCGGTGCATTCCAGGCCGGCGGCGCGCAGCACGTTGGCGGTGGCGCGCACCTCGGCCAGGGGCACGCCGGGCGGGTAGCCCGAGGCGGCCGAGGTGAGCGCGAAGCCCAGGCGGCTTTCGACGCGCTGCTTGAGCTTCTCCAACAGCGCCACCGCGCCGACAAAATCCACCACCAGGCCGTCGCGCACCACCTGCGCAAACTGGTACTGCCCGGCGATGGGTTGGTGGTCGGCATCCAGCACGACCACCACGGTGTAAGCGGTGCCGAGGTCTACGCCCACATGCACGGGGCCGCGGTGCGTCGGGGCCGGACCGCGGCCGTCCATCACGGCCTGGGCGCGGGCCAGGTATTGTTCGAGATGGGGGTTCACAACCAGCCTTATCCAGGCGCGTCAGGCGCGCAGTCCAAGGGTCGGGCGCGCGCGGGCGGCGAGGACGATCAGGCGCGCGGCCAGCAGCGCGGGGATAAGCGAGAGCGCGAGGCTGATCCAGCTCAGGTTGGCATAGCCAATGACCTCAAACAGGGCGCCGCTCTGCAGGCTGCCCAGCGCCGAGACCAGGCCGACGGCCAGGTCGTTGGTGCCCTGCAAGCGGCCGCGCTCTGACAGGTTGAGGCTGTCGGTGAGCAGGGCGGCGCCGGCCACGGCGCAAAAGTTCCAGCCCAGGCCGAGCAGGAACAGGGCCAGCGCCAGAACTTCAGTGCGCTGGGAGAGGGGCGCCACCAGGCAGGCGGCGATGAGCAGGCCGCCGCCGGCCACGATGACGGGCGCGCGGCCAAAGTTGTCGGCCAGGCGGCCGGTGACCACCGACAGTCCAAACATGCCCAGGGTGTGGGCCATGATCACCAGGGAGACATCGCCCAGGGTGTGGCCGTGGTGGATCATGTGCAGCGAGGTGATGGTCATCAGCATCACCATGACGAGTTGGCCGATGATCATCGCCATGATGGCCACCCGGGTGTTGGTCTGTCCCAGGATCAGCCGCCAGGGGCGGGCCGGCTGGCTGGCAGCCGTCGCGGCTTCACCGGTCTGGTTGGCCATCTGGCGGGCCAGGTCGGACGGATCGGGGCGCAGGAACAGGCCGATGAGCGTCAGGCCCAGCACGAAGAGCCCGGCCGCCGCGAACCACGGGCCGGCCAGGGCATCAGCGCTGAAGCTGACCGCCAGCCGGCCCATCGGCGCCACCAAGGCCGGCCCCAGGATGGCGCCGACCGTGCCGCCAAGCACCACCGTGCTGATGGCGCGGGCGCGTTGGGCGACCGGGTTCATCTCGGCGGCGGCGTAGCGGCCCAGGTCCATAACGCCGCGCGTGACGCCCATGCCCCACATGCCCAGCAGAAAGCCGAGGAAGCTGCCCCGCAGCACCGCGAAGCCGCAGATCAGCGCGCCGGTGATGCCAATGACGAAGCCCAGGGAAAGGCCAACGCGGCGGCCGGCACGCTCCATCAGGCGCGCGGCGGGGTAGGCCGCCAGGGCCGAGCCGAGCAGGTAGGTGGCGGAGGGCAGCCCGGCCAGCGCCGGCCGGCCGCTGAGCTGCTCACCGATGATGGCGCCCACCGTAGCGCCGGCAATAAACGCCGCCGAACTCAGGCTCTGCCCAAAGAACAGCAGCCAGGTCAGGCGGCGGACGATGGCGGTATTCATTTGCGGTCGGGGGTGACCTTGGGCTGTCGCTCGAGACGATCGCAGATCAGGCGCAGGGTGTGCCAGTCACGGCGCACCAGGAAGACCTCGGCCAGGCGGACGAGGGTGTTGGTATCCAGGTTGCGCAACTGGACCAGCTCGGAAAAAACGCGGGCGGCGTCGTGGTCGGTGCGGCCGGCGCGCAGCAGGTCCACGGCCTGCTTGATGAGCTGCTGCGCGCGCTGCTGCTCAGCCTCGAGGGCGGGCAGGGGCCCGGTGAGGCCGGTGAGGTCGGTGCGGCCGCCGCCCGAAGCACGGGCTGCCACGCGGTGGATGGCGTTGACCAGCTCGTCGGTGTTGAAGGGCTTGATCAGGTATTCGCGGGCGCCGGCCGTCATGGCCTGGCGCAGACTCTCGCGCTCGCCATCGTAGGACATGGCCATGCAGGCCGTGGCGGGGCTGGCATTGCCCAGCGCGCGGATCGCGGTCAGGCCATCCACGCGGGGCATGTGCACGTCGATGATGGCCACGTCCGGCTGGTGCAGCTTGGCCATTTCCACCGCTTCCTGCCCGTCGCGCGCCAGCGAGACGACCTGGATGTCGTCTTCGAGCGACACCATCAGGGTCGTGCTCTGCCGGAACTCGGCGTTATCGTCGGCGATCAGCAGGCGGATGAGGGACATGGAAGAAAAGGCGATTACTTGCCCCTTCCGCCAATGCTGCCCTTGGTGTTCTGGGGCAGGATGAGCTCAACGTCGGAGTGAGGGCGCGGGATGACGTGGACCGAGGCCAGCTCGCCGACGCGCTTGGCGGCGGCGGCGCCCGCATCGGTGGCGGCCTTGACGGCGCCGACGTCGCCGCGCACCATCACGGTGACGTAGCCGCCGCCCACGTACTCGCTGCCGATGAGCGTGACGTTGGCGGCCTTGACCATCGCGTCGGCGGCCTCAATCGCCCCAATCAGGCCCTTCGTTTCGACCATCCCCAGTGCAATCATGGCGGTATCTACGGGCATTGGTTCATCTCCTTGGTGAGCGGGCGCGTATTGCGTATTCCGTATTCTGACTATTGGGTGGTCGGGTTAGCGCTTGAGTTCGGCCAGGACGCGCTGGACGATTTCGTCGATGCGGGCTGCCTGCAAGCCCACGGTGGGCGGGCCGGCGCCGCTGCGCGCGAGCTGCACCGGATCGTCGGTGGAGCCGGGTCGCAGGGCGGCTTCGGGCGGCGGATGCAGCTCATAAGCCAGGCGCTTGATATTATACATGTGGTGCACGGTGATGTTGTCGCCGGTGATCGAGCCGCCGACGCCGCCCGAGCCAAGCGTCATGGACGGCATCACCCCGGTGGTCAGCCCGGTGGCGCCCAAGGTGCCGAGCGTGTTGACCAGGATGCGGAAGACCGGCTTCTCCAGCCCGAACTTCATGATGACGCTGTCGTCCTGGGCGTGGATCACGAGGGAGTGTCCGCGCCCGCCGAAGTGGATCAGCTCCATGCACCGGTCGCAGCCCGCTTCCCAGCCGTCGCAGTCGTACCAGCCGAGCACCGTGGTCAGCTTTTCGCCCGAGAGCGGTTCTGCCTTGCCCACCTGGCTTAGGCGCGTGACCAGGATGCGGGCCGTGGCCGGCACGCTGAGGCCGCACATCTGCGCCAACTGCTGGGGGCTCTTGCCGACGGCCTTGGGGTTGATGAGGTGGCCGGAGGTAAACAGCAAGTCGGCCAGAGCCTGCTTCTGCGCTTCGTCCACAAAATATGCGCCCTCGGCCTGCATCAGCTCGGCGAGTTGGGCCGAGATGGGCCGGTCGGCCACCACCGCCTGCTCGGTGGCGCAGATGACGGAGTGATCGAAGGCCTTGGAGGCCACGATGTAACGGGCGGCCTGGCGCAGATCGGCCGAGCGGTCCACATAGACGGGCACGTTGCCAGGGCCGACGCCATAGGCGGGCTTGCCCACGCTGTGAGCGGCGCGCACCATATCCGACCCACCCGTGGCCAGGATCAGGGCCGTGTAGCGGTGGCGCATCAGCTCCTGGGTGCCGGGCAGGCTGACCAGGCTCAGGCAGGCCACCAGACCAGGCGGCATGCCCGCGCGCACGCCGGCCTCGGCCATGAGGCGGGCCGCTTCCCCGCAGCACTTGGCCGCCGTGGGGTGAGGGGCAACGACGATAGCGTTGCGGGCCTTGACGGCAATCAGGATCTTGTAAATGACCGTGGAGGTTGGATTGGTGCTGGGGGTGAGGGCCGCGACCACGCCCATGGGCCAGGCGATGTCGTAAATGCGCCGCTGGGGGTCATGGCGGATGACGCCGACGGTGGGGATGTCCTTGATGGCGTCCCACAAGACCTTGGACGAGAGGACGTTCTTGAGCGTCTTGTGCTCGGGGACCCCATAGCCGGTTTCTTCGGAGGCCATACGGCCCAGGCGCTCGGCGGCGGCGTGGGCAGCCTCGGCCATGGCCGCGCAGATGCGGTCCACTTCGGCCTGGGAGGCGTGCGCAAACTGGCGCTGCGCGTCGCGGGCGGCGGCGACCGCCGAGCGGGCTTCTTGGATGGATTGCAGATCGTGGTCGAATTCGGCCATGGTTGAGGGCAGAGTATCGTCTTAACTGATGGTTTTGGCAAACGCGCGCAGGCAAGGGGTGTATTTATGCCTGGGAGCGAGTTTGCGAGCGCCGCCCCATAATGCCCGACGACCGCTGCGCGTGACGGACCTTTTCATCGCTAGGATTTGCGAAACGTAAGGCTGCCATTGACTTCCAGGGTGTCGACGACGGCCATGATCACGGCGTCGACCGGCGTGTCCTTGGTTTGGGTGGTCTGGCGGGCGGAGGAGCCGGCGGCGATGAGCACCAGGTCGCCGGCGCCGGCATCGACGGTGTCGATGGCCACGTAGGGCTTGCCCACGGGGGCGCCGTGCTCGTCGGCTTCGCGCACGATGAGCAGCTTGTGGCCGACCAACTTTTCATCCTTGATGGTGGCCACGGTGGAGCCGACGACGCGGGCGATCTGCATGGCGGCGGCTTAGACGCGGCGCCGGCCGCTGGCGCGGGGCTGGCTGGGAACAGGCGACGGGCCGGGTCCCGCGCGGCGGGCGGCCTCGGGGGGCGCGCC
>CAYUYN010000305.1:0-5175 GCA_964449185.1 uncultured Anaerolineales bacterium
AGGCAGCGTCGCATCCACGGCGACCACCTGAACCGACGCGTTGGCGATATCGACGACCACGACTTCGGACTTGGGGAAGGGCGTGCCCAGCGGCAGGCGCTGGACCACCAGGCGCCGGCCATAGGGGTCCCATTGGTAGCGGCCATGGGTGTAAGCCGGGTCCTGGAGCAGGGCGTACGCATCGCTGCCGTCTGGCCGCATCAGCCAGAGCTGGCGGCCCGGCCCGGCGCTGTCGGCGCGGACCGCGATGGCAATCCATTGGCCGTCGGGCGACCAGGCCGGCGGGCCATAGTCGCTGCCGGGCGGGCCGCCGCGCACTTGCACCGAGCGGGCGTTGAGGTCGGCTAGGTAAAGGTGCGCTAACGCCTGGTCGTCCTGAATGGTGAGGTCGGTGAAGTACATGGCGGCGCTGTCGGGCGCAAAGGCGCCCACCAGGCCGGTAAAGGTTGGCAGCACCTGGTCGGTGCGTGTGGCCAGGTCGTGTACGCGGATGCCGCTGACGCTGCCGTCAAAGAAGGCCAGGCGCTGCCCATCCGGCGACCAGGTGGGTCCGTAGCCCAGGACCTGTGAGTCCTGAAAAAGCGCGCTGGTCTCGCCGGTTGCGGGGTTGGCCAGCCATACCCGCGGCGGGCCATGCGGCGCGGTGGGCGACAACCCTTGTTCCTCGCGGCTGTAGGCCACCTGCGTGCCGGTGGGCGACCAGGCCGGCACCGAACAGCGGTCAACGCCGCAGGCCACCAGCAGGCGCCCGGTGCCGCTCGTGCCGCCGGCCGGCTGCGTCCACAGGTCGATGCCGCCGTCGGCGTTGACGGCGGAATATACCACCTGTTCCCCATCCCGCGACAGCGCAAAGTCGAAGACCCGGCCGCCCGTGGCCGTGATGGCCTCGCCCGCCTCCGCGTTGGCCACAGTGCGCCACACCTCCGGCGGCCCGCCGCTGGCCGGCGAGAGATAGCCCACGCGGGGCTCGCGCACGGTAAACGTCCAGGCCACTTCAGCGCGCGTCGCACGGCCATGGGTGGCGGCCGCGCCGGGTGTGAGTCGGGCTGTGTAGGTGGTGCCGGGCAGGCAGGCCTGGCTGGGCGCAAACCAGGCCGTGTGCCCCACCCACTGCCAGGTGCCGGGCACGGCTGGCTCCACCGTGAAGTGCGCGGCCACGCTCTCCGGCTGCATGGCCTGCGCGAACTCGACGCCCACGCGCCCATAGGCGCTCACCGCGCCGCCCTCGGGCGGGAAGGATCGCAGCACGCGTGCGCCCACCCGGTCACCGGCCAGCATCAGACCGGCCAGGGCCACGGCCAGTGCGCCCAGCACGGCCCACACGGTGTAATCCAGGCGGTTGAATTTCACGTCAGGGGGAAAGATAGGGCTGCTGCGGCGGCGTGACGCCTTCTACGCTCTCGGCCGCAATGACCGGGATCGGGCGTCCCGCGTAGGTGCCCGCCTGCACCGGACCGCGCACGCGCACCCAGGCATTGCCCTCCAACGCCGCCGCCTCGGGCCACCGCACCCGCATGCCAATGCCGGTCGCGTCGGCGGCGCAGCAGGTGACGGTAAAGCGGCTGACCATAAACTCGCCCTCGCCCAGGCTGCTGTCGTGATACACAAAGCCGATCACATCCGCCGGCTCGCCGGCAAACGTGCTCGGGTCTTCGGCATAGTTGAAGGCCCGCACCCAGTCCAGCACCGTCCGTTCCGCTGGCGGCACGGTGACCTGATCCGGCGCGCCGGCCGCGGCCAGGGGCGCGCTGGTGTTGAGGCCTTTATTAGCAATGGCGCTGGAGCCTAAAGGCCGCGCCGGCACCAGCAGGCCCAGGATGAGCGGCAGTGCCACCACCCACAACCGCCACGCGGGGGCGCCGTGCGCGTGCTCATGGTCGTGCCCCTCGCCGTCGGCATGTGTGTGCTCGTCTTCTTCCTTGGCGCCCGCGGCGCCGCGCCAGGAGGGCACCACCGTGCGCGCCAGGATCAAAAAGCCGATGGCCGCCGCCAATACCAGGGCGAAGAAGCGCTCGTTGATATACCAGGACAGGGTGCCCGACCACAGCTTCTGCAGCAGGAACAAGCCGAGCCCCGCCAGGATCAGCGCTTGCAGGGAACGTTGCAGGCGAGGGGTCATCACCGTCACCAGGGGGTGTTCAGATTGATAAAGACCGCGCTGACGATATTCATCAGCAGCGGCAGCAGCACCAGGTAAACCACCGTGCGGCGGCGGAAGACGCCCAGGAACATGAGGGTGCTCTTGATGTCCACCATGGGACCAAACACCAGGAAGGCCACCAGCGAGCCGGTGGTGAACGTCCCGGCGAACGACAGCGCGATGAAGGCATCCACGGTGGAGCCGATGGAGAGGATGACCGCCAGGGCCATGAGCGTCAGGACCGAGATCACCGGGCCGGTGCCCAGGGCCAGCAGCGCGTTCTGCGGCGCCAGGGTCTGCATCAGCGCCGCCAACAGCGCGCCCGCCACCAGGAAGGCGCCCATCTCAAAGAACTCATCCACGGCGATGGTCAGTGCCCGGCGCAGTTCGGCCCGCCACTCGCGGCGGGGGAGGGGGCCCGGCCCTGCCAGTGTGGCGGCCGGGCTTGGTGCGCCGCTGGCGCCCGCCATGGGCGCCCAGGCCGACGGGCGCAGCAGGCGCTCCGGCCGGCGCTCGGCAGAGAAAATAAGGCCCGTCACCGTGGCGATTAACAGGGTGAGGCCCAGCCGCAGGAAGAGCACACGGCCCACGCCAAAGGCCGCGATGGTGCTGGCGATGACGATGGGGTTGAAGACCGGCGCCGCCAGCAGAAAGGCGATGCCTACCGGCATGGGCAGGCCCTTGTGAAAGAGCCGCCGCGTCAGGGGAACCACGCCGCACTCGCAGACCGGAAAGAAGAAGCCCAGCAGCGCGCCCACCAACACCCCGCGCACCGGGTCGCGTGGCACATAGCGGCGGATGAGGTCGTAGCCCACATACACCTCGACCAGCCCGGAGGCCAGGGTACCCAGCAGCAGGAAGGCGGCGGCCTCGATGAAGATACCCAGGAAGATGGTGGTCAACATAGCCGCGGCATCCGCGATGCCGGCCAGCGCGCCGCCCGCCGCCAGCATGCCGTTCAGGACCAGCCAGGCCAGCACGGCCGCCACCGCCAGCGCCGCCACCAGGCCTCTTGATCTCAAGCGTGACATGCGGCGACTATACCATACACACTTTGAGCTAACTCCCTTGGTGTTTCACGCTGGAGCGGGTACACTCAAGCCCATGCAGCTTCCCGTACAGCTCAAGCACCGCGTCGGCATCATTGATCTTGGTTCCAACTCGGCCCGGCTGATGGTGGCGCAGTACAAGCCGGGGGAGGCCTATCGCATCACGCACGAACTCAGCCGCCGGGTGCGGCTGAGCGAAGGGTTGAGCCTCGCTGGCGAGCTGCGGCCGGCCGCGATGGGCCGCGCCATCGACACCATCCGCCTGTTCCGCGCCTTCTGCGATGCCCAAGGCATCAAGCACATTGTCCCGGTGGCCACGGCGGCGGTGCGCGATGCCGTCAACCGCGTCGAGTTTCTGCGCCGGCTCAAAGAGGCCGCGCGCCTGCGGTTTCGCGTGCTGACCGGCGAGGAAGAAGCGTATTATGGGGTGCTGGGCGCCATCAACGGCCTGGGGCTTCCCGCCGGCCTGGTGATGGACGTGGGTGGCGGCAGCGCCGAGGTCAGCCGCGTGCGCCGCAGCCGCTTCGTGCGGGGGCAGACCACACCGCTGGGTGCGGTGCGCTTAACCGAAATGTTCTTCGAAAGCCGCGACCGGCCCGTGAAGCCCGGCGAGGTCGAGCGGCTGACCGCCCACCTGGCCGCCACCTGGCAGGGCTTCTCTTGGCTGCGGCTGGGACCCGACGAAAAGTTTGTGGGCATCGGCGGCACGGCCCGCGCGCTGGCGCGCATCGACCGCGAGGCGCGCAGCTATCCCTTTGGCCTGCTCCACGGCTACCAGCTGGACCTGCGCCGCCTGGATAACCTGATTGAGCGCCTCATCGAGCTGCCGCCCGACGAGCGCTCGCGCAAGGTGCCCGGCCTCCAGTCCGACCGCGCCGACATCATCCTGGCCGGCGCCCTGGTGGTAGCCGAGGCCATGCGCCGGGCGGGCGCAGCGCAGCTCACCGTCTGCGGCCACGGCTTGCGCGAAGGGCTGTTCTTCAAGGAGTTCCTGCGCCCCGCTGATCCGCCCGTCATCCCCAAGCTGCGCGAGTTCAGCGTCTTCAACCTGGGCCGGCTCTACGGCTACGAAGCCGAGCATGCCGCCCATGTCACCCGGCTGGCGCTGTCCCTTTTTGACCAACTCAGCCGGCGGCACGGCTATGGCGAGGCAGAGCGCGCCTGCCTGTGGGCCGCCGGGCACCTGCACGACATCGGCACCGTGGTCGACTACTACGACCACCACAAGCACTCGGCCTACATCATCCTCAACGCCGGCTTGCCCGGTTACTCCCATCGCGAGATCGCCCTGATTGCCGCGCTGTGCCAGAACCACCGCAAGGGCCGCCCCTCGCTCGACCACCTGCGCGCCATCCCCGAACCCGGCGACCTGGAGCGCCTCAGTCGCCTGGCCGCGCTGCTGCGGTTGGCCGAGCATCTCGACCGGAGCCGCACCAGCGCGGTGGCCGGCCTGAAGGTGGGGCCGGCCGGCCGCAAGGCCCTGCGGCTGACCGTGCGCGCTCGGCCGCACGCCAACGCGCGGGTGGAGATCTGGGAGGCCCAGCGCAACGCCGAGCTGTTTGAAGAGGCGTATGGGACGAAGTTAGAGATTGAGCTGGGTTAGCCCCAATGGCGGCGGCCCAGGCGTCACCAGCCTGGTCGGCGGCAGCGCCGCCAGCTTCTTCGTGCAGGGCGGCGGGCTGGCGACCCCGTGGCGGCCTGATCCGGCCGTCTACGCCTACACCGACACCGCCCACGTCCACGCGGTCACCAGCGTGACCGGCCTCGGCGCCTATGCCTACGACGCCAACGGCAACATGACCGGGCGCGTCGAGGGCGGCACGACGTACACCCAGACCTTCGACGTCGAAAACCGCCTGGTCAGCGTCGCCGTCAGCGGCGGGGGGACCACCCAGTACCAGTACGACGCCGGCGGCCAGATGCTCAAGAAGATCGCCCCGGACGGCACGGTGACGGTGTACCTCGGCCTGGTGGAATACGAGCTGA
>CAYUYN010000306.1:0-5160 GCA_964449185.1 uncultured Anaerolineales bacterium
ACCGCGGCGCTGGCGGCCGTGAGCGGCGCGGCCAGCCTGTCGGTGAGCGGCGTGGTGACCGCGTTCGCGACCACCGACCTGGCGCCGTTTGGGGTGTTGAGCCCGACCTACACCCTCGAGCTCGGGCTGGCCGATGGACAGACTCTCAAGGCTGCCGTGGGCAGCCTGACCCCGGTGGGCGGCGCCTACTACGTGCTGCGTGAGGGCGATACGAACGTGATGGTGGTGCCAAGCTTCGGCATCGACAACCTCGTCGCCTTGCTGGATGCGCCGCCGTACCCGCCCACGCCCGTCCCGGTGGTCACCGAAGTCACGCCGGGCACGCCTGACGGCACCTCGGTGCCGGACCCGGCCGGCAGCACGCCCACGCCGTAGCCGGCAGCGGAGCTGGCGCAAAGTCGCCCGCGCATGTTAATGCTAGGTTCATAGTCCTAAGCTAGGGTATTAGTGCGTACCGAACAGTATTTTTTGTTAATTACATTATGGAAACTGTTGCTTTCCGGTCTCAATTACGATATTCTCAGGAGTAACATGACACTCAATAAGACACAAACCCAAGCTAAAACGAAAAAGGCTAAATCCAACCAGGCTATCGCGCCCGTGGGAGTGCCTGACCCCAAGAAGGCGCGTCCCAGAGGCGGCCGTCCGCGCCGCACGATTCGCCGCAGCCTGCGCTCGCAAATGCTGACGAGTGATGAGGAGCCCAAGGCCCCGGTAGCGACCGTCACCGAAGACTTGCTGGCCGAAGAAGAACACCCGGCCATCCAGCAGTTGGTGGAGGTGGGCAAGCAGAAGAACTTCGTTACCTACGACGACATCTTGCGCTTCTTCCCCGAGGCCGAACGCGACATCGAGCAGTTGGACGAGGCGCACGCCGCGTTGCAGGCCTCGGGCATTGAAGTCGTGGACACGGTGGACGGTGAAGACGCCTCCGAGGATGAGCTGGAGGAGACCGAAGCCGAAGCCGACACCGACAGTATCAATGATCTGGGCCAGGACGACACCTACCTATCGGCCATCGACGCGGACGACACCATTGGCTTGTATCTCAAAGAGATCGGCCGGGTGCCGCTGTTGACGGCCGCCGAGGAAGTGTCGCTGGCCAAGCGCATGGAAAAGGCCAAGTTCGCGCGCGAGCGCCTGGCCAAGGGCGGGCTGCTGCCCAAGAAGCGCGCCGAGCTGCAGGCCGTGGTGGAAGACGGCATGGCGGCGCGCGAGCATCTGATCACGGCCAACTCCCGGCTGGTGATCAGCGTCGCCAAGAAGTACATCGGCCGCGGCGTGCCGTTCCTGGACCTGATCCAGGAGGGCAACATCGGCCTGATAAGAGCCGCGAAGAAGTTCGACTACCACCGCGGGCACAAGTTCAGCACGTATGCCACCTGGTGGATCCGCCAGGCCGTAACGCGCGCCATCGCCGACCAGGGCCGCACCATCCGCGTGCCGGTGCACATGGGCGACCAGATCAACAAGATGCTGCGCGTGTCGCACCAGTTGACCCAGGACCTGGGCCGCGAGCCTACCACCGACGAGCTGGGTGATGCGCTCAGCGTGACCGCCAAGAAGGTGGAGTCCATCATCCAGATCGCCCGGCGTCCGCTGTCGCTGGAGACGCCCACCGACGAGGAAGAAGACTCGGTGCTGGGTGACTTCATCCAGGACGAGGACTCGCCCGAGCCGGTGGAGATCGCCACGCACAACCTGCTGCGCGAGCAGATCGCCGAAGTGCTCAACGGCCTGCCGCCGCGCGAGGTGCGCATCCTGCAGCTGCGCTATGGGCTGCTGGACGGCGAGAGCTACACGTTGGAAGAGGTGGGCAAGAAGATGGGCGTCACGCGCGAGCGCGTGCGCCAGATCGAAGCGCAGGCCCTCAGCCGGCTGCGCCACCCCATCCACCGCCGCAAGCTGCGCGACTACCTGCACGAGTAAGCGCCGGAAATCGAACACGACCCAAGCCGCCCGGGATAGTACCCCGGGCGGCTTTCCTTTATTCCCAGGCCCACTTATAATCGCCCCCAATGGCGACCACAAGCCCGCAAACCAATACTGGTGTCGGATCGGCCGTGCGGCCTATTGCCTGGGGACGGTGGCTGTACCGTCTCCTTGCCGCCGCCCTGGTGACTTTGGGCCTGGCCCTGTTGGCGTCTGAACTGGAACTGCTGCCGGCGCATTGGGCGCAGCCCGTGGCTGTCGGCGGGCCGGTGGCGGTGATGGCCGCCGGCTTGGGCTTGGCGCTTTGGGGCTGGTCGGGTTGGCGGCGGCCTTTGGCGTCCATGGCGTCCTTTGCCGTGGAGCGCGGCGCCGCGGAGTGTGCCGAATTGGTGGCCGTCACGGGCGGCGCCGACCTGCAGGTGCGGTCCTTTGGCGGCAGCACCCAACTGGCGGTGGGGCAATTCCCCGGCACGCTTGGACCCCAGGTGGAGATGCGGGGCACAGCGGCCCGCCTGCACCTGGAGCCGCGGCTGACCACGCCGTACTTCGGCGGCCCCTGGTCGTTGGCCCTGGCCAAGGGCGTGCCGTGGGAGTTCGACCTGCGGTCGGGTGGGGGGCATTTTGACCTGAACCTGCGCGATCTCAACGTGGCCGGCCTGCGGGTCCACTCGGCCTATGGCAGTGTCGACCTCACCCTGCCGGCGCAGTGCCCCGCGCAGTTCCACGTCCGGCTGGCCTTGGGCGACCTGGCGGTGTGCGTGCCGGAGGGCGTTGAGGTGAAGCTGCGGCTGGTGCTGGGGCCCCTCGTCGAGGTCAAGGTGGACGAGCGTCGCTTTATCAACGTGGCGCCCAACGAGTGGATGACGCCGCTCTATGCCACCACCAACCAGCGCTGCACCCTGCTCGTGGACATGTCGGCCGGCGACCTGCGCGTGGTCTGAGTCCAGTGGGATGACAACGTGAGGAGAGTTAGGGCGCGGCTGCAGTCCGCGCCCTAACTCTCCTCACGCGTTATTTTGGGCCCTGGTCGGGACGCCGAATATGGGTTAGAGTATTGTTTGACTGGCGCAAAGCCCAGCCCACACCTATAATTCGGCTCCCATGTTTACAAAATTGCGCCGGCTCGCCCTGGTCCTGGCGGCCATCGACTGCCTGGGCACCCAACTGGCGCTGCTCGTGGCCGACGCTGCCCGCCGCGAGATCCCGCTGGGCCGCCAGGTGGGCGACCCGCAAACGTTTCTCAATCCCGCCATTCACCTGATCGTGGCGCTGGTCTTCCCGGCGGCCTTTTTGGCGCTGTCGGTGTACGATATGCGCCGGGAAACTCGGCAGGTGGGCGACCCAGCCAGCCTGACGCGCGCGGTGGCGCTGGGGACGTTTATGTTCGCGGGGGTGCTGTACTTCACCTACCGCGATTTGCCCCGGCTGATGGTGGGCTACTTCTTTGTGGCGGAGCTGGCGCTGCTGGCGGGCGCGCGGCTGATCATTGGCCTGGGCCTGCGCCGGCTGCGGCGCTATGGGCGCTCGCTGAGCCGGGTGCTGATTGTGGGCGTGGGCGAGGTGGCCGTGCGGGTGACGCAGGCCATCCAGGTGGGCCTGGGCGATTCGGTGATGATCCTGGGCTGCGTGGATGACGAGGCCGCCGAGGGGCCGCCGGACCTGCCGCTGCTGGGCACGCTGGCCGATGTGCCGGCGCTGGTGGGCAAGCTGGCGGTCGACGATGTGATTGTGGCGCTGCCGGCCTCGCAGTACCTGGCGGTGGAAGAGCTGGTGTATGATCTGCTGCGGCTGCCAGTGCGGGTGCGGCTGGTGCCGGACTACCTGCGGCTGGTGGTGGTGCAGTCCTCGGTCGAGTCGCTGGGCGGCATCCCCCTCATCGGGCTGCGCGAGCCGCGCATCACCGGGCCGGCCTGGGCCACCAAGCGCCTCTTCGACCTGGCGAGCACCGGGCTGCTGCTGGCCCTCACCTGGCCGCTGCTGCTGCTGATCGCCATTGCCATCCGGCTGGATACGCCGGGCGCCGTGATCTTCAAGCAGCAGCGGGTGGGCGAGAACGGCCGGCTGTTCTGGATGTACAAATTCCGCACCATGTGCGCGGATGCCGACCTGCACAGCCCCCAATTGGGATTTGACGAGGGCGGCCACCCGATCTATAAATTGCCCAACGACCAGCGGGTGACCCGTGTCGGGCGCTGGCTGCGGCGCACCAGCCTGGACGAGATGCCGCAATTCTTCAACGTGCTCAAGGGCGACATGAGCCTGGTCGGCCCGCGGCCCGAGATGCTGTTCCTGGTGGAGCGCTACGACGCCTGGCAGCGCCAGCGCTTGGCCGTGCCCCCCGGCATCACCGGCTGGTGGCAGGTCAACGGCCGCAGCGATTTGCCGATGCATCTAAACACGCAGTTTGACCTGTACTACATCCGGAATTATTCGCTGTGGCTGGACCTTAGAATACTGTGGCGGACGGTGGGGGTGGTGGTGCGGGGGGAGGGAGCGTATTAGGGTGGCAACGGGTGACATGGCTTTAGACGAAACCCCCATCCTGCGCATCCGGCCCACGCGCGGCTGGACGGCGCTCAACCTGCGCGAACTGTGGCACTACCGCGAACTGGTTTACTTCCTCACCTGGCGCGATATCCAGGTGCGGTACAAGCAGACCGCGCTGGGCGTCGCGTGGATCGTGCTGCAACCGCTGCTCACCACGCTGGTGTTTACGGTCATTTTCGGAAACCTGGCACGGCTGCCCTCCGATAATCTGCCTTATGCTGCGTTCGCCATGGCCGGCCTGGTCCCCTGGAATTTCTTCGCTGGCGCCTTCAGCCGCGGCAGCCTGAGCCTGGTTGGCAGCGCCAACCTGATCTCCAAGGTCTATTTCCCACGCCTCGCCATTCCCATCTCCAGCGTATTGGCGGGCGTCGCCGACCTGGCGATTGCGCTGCTGGTGTTGTTCGGGCTGGCGCTTTACTACGGCATCATGCCGACGATGGCCGTGGTGGCACTGCCGCTGTACCTGCTGCTGGCGCTGGGGGCGGCGCTGGGCGTGGGGCTGTGGCTGTCGGCGCTGAGCGTGCAGTATCGGGATGTGGCCCACGTGGTGCCATTCTTCACCCAACTATGGTTCTACGCGACGCCAGTGGTTTACCCGGTCACCTTGTTGCCGGAGCGGTGGCGGGTGTGGCTGGGGCTCAATCCCATGGCGAGCGTGGCGGAAGGGTTTCGCTGGGCGGT
>CAYUYN010000307.1:0-5155 GCA_964449185.1 uncultured Anaerolineales bacterium
GCACACGCGGAGCGGGTGCGCGCGCGGGCACGGCGGCGGCCAGGGTGCCGGCCACCAGCAGCAGGTCATCGGCCTCGGCCCGGCAGGTAATACACTGCGGCAGGTGCGCCTCCACCAGCGCCAGCTCGTCGGGTTCGAGGGTGCCTAAGGCGTACAGCGGGAGCAAGTCGTGGACGTGTTGGGTGCTCACAGGTCGTCCGGCCTCAGGCCGAGCTGGTGCAGTTCAAGCCGCAAATTCTGCAGGGCTAACCTGGCGCGGGTATGGACGGTGCCTTCCGGCCAGTCCAGCTTGCGGGCAATCTCGCGGCGGGTCAGGCCGCGGAAATAGGACAGCTCAATCACCTGGCGCTGCTCGGGCGTCAGCGCGGCCAGCGCGCGGCGCACCAGGGCGGCACGCTCGTTTAGCGCCGCAATTTCGGGAACGTCGCTGTTGGGATCGGTCAGCGACTCCTCGAACGTAAACCCGTCAACCTCGTCGGGCTGGTCGGCCACCTGGGGCCGAGCGCGAAGCCGGCGTAGTTGGTCGATGCAGGTATTGCGGGTGATGCCCATGAGCCAGGTGACGAAGGCGCCGCGGGTTGGCTCGAAGAGATGGGCGCGTTCCCAAACGCGCACAAAGACCTCCTGCAGAGAGTCTTCGGCCAGCTGCGCCTCGCTGAGAATGCGAACGCACACGCCAAACACCCGCGCGGCGTGGCGGTCGTATAGTTCGGCCAGGGCCTCATCGTCGCCAGCGACCACGCGCTGCATGAGGCGAGTATCCTCCTGGCCGGGCTTAGTTACTTGCATAGAGCTCGTGCCTGACTGGTACTACGGACATAGGCTCCGCCTGCATTGAAATCCTTGTTCAGCGGGGATGACATCGGGCGCATTGGAAGCCGAGGCTTTCCCCAGAAAATCATCGGACCCCGCTCTAAAATTCTCGGAATTTCCATTCGCCACCCACCAACGTACCCAGCACCTGCGTGTCGCGAATGGCCATCGGATCCACCGCAAAGAGGTCGCGGTCCACCACGATCAGGTCGGCCAGCTTGCCGGCCGTGAGCGAGCCCAGGCGGCTTTCAGAATAGCCCGCATAGGCGGCGCCCCGGGTAAAGCCGTGCAGGGCCGTGGCCACGTCCAACCGCTGTTCGGGGTACCAGCCCTCCGGTCCCGGCGAGCCATCGGCCCGCCGCCGCGTGACGGCCGCGTGCAGGCCCCAGAAGGGGTTGAAGCTTTCCACCGGGCAGTCGCTGCCAAAGGCCAGCGGCGCCCCAGCCTCGAGCTGGGTGCGCAAGGCGTAAGCGCCGGCGCTGCGACTGCCCCAGAAGCGGTCGGCCATCCGCATGTCACTGGTGGCGTGGATGGGCTGCATCGAGGCCACCACGTTGAGCGCGGCCAGCCGTCCGTAGTCGTCTGGGTGCAGGAGCTGCACGTGCTCGCAGCGGTGGCGCAGGGGTGCCTGGCCGCGCTCACGCTCCTCGCCGCGGATGACGGCATAGACCTCCAGCAGGTCGTGGTTGGCCTTGTCACCGATGGCGTGCACGGTCATGGCCAAGCCGTTGGCCGCGGCGCGGGTGGCGTGCTCGTACAGCTCTTCCTTGTCCGTCACCACGATGCCGAAGTTCTCCGGCTCGCCCGCGTAGGCGCCGATCATGGCGGCCGTGCGCGGGCCCAGCGCCCCATCCAGAAAGACCTTGACGTTGCCCACCCGCAGCCAGTCATCGCCAAAGCCCGAGCGCAGCCCGACGCCGATGGCCTCGTCCAGGTGCCGCACCGGGATGGTCTTGACCACCCGCAGACCCAACTGGCCGCGCTCCTTGAGCATCTGCCAGGCGGTAAAGCTGCGCCGGCCGTCAAAGTCGTGCACGCCGGTGAGGCCCACGCGCCAGGCGTTGTGCAGGGCGGGCAGCATGGCCTCCGCCACCTGCTCGGCGGTGGCCTCCGGGAGGTGGCGGTCCACCAGGTGCATGGCATCTTCAAACAGGATGCCGGTCGGGCGGCCGTGCGCGTCGCGGCCAATGTCGCCGCCGGGCGGGTTGGCCGTGGTCTCGGTGACGCCGGCCCGGCGCAGCGCCAGGGAGTTGGTCCAGGCCGCGTGGCCGGACTTGGCGCGCAGCAGCACGGGATGATCGGGCGCCACCCGGTCGAGATCGGCCGCGGTCGGGAACTGGCCGCCCCACTCGTTTTGGTTCCAGCCCATGCCGGTGATCCATTCGCCGGCCGGGGTGCGGGCCGCCATGGCGGCGGTGCGGCGCAGGCACTCGTCGAGGGTGCGGGTCTCGGCCGCCACGGCCTGGAGGCCGAGCGCGTACCACTCGAAGTGCAGGTGGGCGTCGGTCAGGCCGGGGAGCACGTCGCGGCCCTCCAGGTTGAGGCGGTCAGCGCCCGGCAGGGCGGCGTGCACCTCGTCGTCGGTGCCTGTCAGCGCGATCTGCCCGGCGCGGAGGCCCACGGCGCTCACCAACGGGCGCTGTGGGTCCAGTGTGCGGATCCGGCCGTTGTAAAGGATCAGGTCGCGCATGGGGCGCCAGGCTAGAGCGAATACAGCTCGCCGTACTTGGTACGCAAGTAGTTGATGTAAGGCTCGATCAGCAGGGGACTGCCGGTGACGCGCTCGACCAGCTCGGCCGCGGTGAACTTGCTGCCCGGCTCGTAGATATTGTCCTTGAGCCAGGCGTGCAGGGTGCCGAACTCGCCGCGC
This sequence comes from uncultured Anaerolineales bacterium, assembly GCA_964449185.1. Taxonomy (GTDB): domain Bacteria; phylum Chloroflexota; class Anaerolineae; order Anaerolineales; family UBA6663; genus CAYUYN01. Next base: position 2,684 of record CAYUYN010000307.1, read on the forward strand.
GCGATGTTCTCGGGAATGTCAGGATGGGCCTGCACGGCCGTGGCATAAAACTGCGCGCTGAGGATGTTGCCCAGGGTGTAGCCCTGGAACACGCCGCCCACCTGGCCCGCGAACCAGTGTACGTCCTGGAGCACGCCATCCTTGTGGTCGGGCGGCTCGAGGCCGAAATCGGACTGGAAGCGCTCGTGCCAGGCAGCGGGCAGGTCGGCCACGGCCAGCTTGCCTTCCAGCATTGCCAGTTCCAAATCGAAGCGCAGCATGACGTGCAGATTGTAGGTCACCTCATCGGCGTCGGTGCGGATGAGCGAGCGCCGCACCTTGTTGATGGCGCGGTAGAACGTGTCGAGCGGCACCCCGGCGAGCTGCTTGGGGAAGGCTTCCTGGAGGGCGGGGTAGTAGTGCTGCCAGAAGCCCCGGCTGCGGCCGACGATGTTCTCCCACAGGCGCGACTGGCTCTCGTGCACGCCGGCCGAGGCGCCGCCGTCCAGGGGCGTGCCCTCGTAGTCGCGGCAGACGCCCTGCTCGTACATGGCGTGCCCGGACTCGTGCAGGGTGCTGAACAGGGCCTCGCCCAGGTCGTTTTCCTTGACGCGCGTGGTGATGCGCACGTCGCCCAGCGAGAACTTGGTGGCAAAGGGGTGGTGGGTCTTGTCCTGGCGGCCGCGCTCAAAGTCGAAGCCAAACTGCTTGATCACCTTGACCCCAAAGGCGAGCTGCTGATCTTCGGGGTAAGACTGGTGAAGGCTGGAGTCGTCGGCCGGCGGGTGCGCGGTGATGGCCTGCACGATCGGCACGAGCTGGTCGCGCAGCCGCGCAAACAGCGCGCTGACGCTGGCGGCGCGCATGCCGTAGTCGGACATGTCAATGAGCGGGTCGGCGATGTGCTCGTAGCCGGGAAAGTAGTCGGCCATCTGGCGGCTGAGGTTCACCGTCTCTTCCAGCAGGGGCTGCATGGTGGTGAAGTCGTTGGCCGGCCGCGCAACGGTCCAGGCCTGGTAGGCGCGGGCGGCGTGTGTCTGAAACCTGGCCACAAACTCCGAAGGGACCTTTGCCAGGCGTTCGTAGTTGCGGCGGGTGACGCGGATGAGGCTGGCTTCGTCGGTGTCATACGGCAGGCCGCCGGCGTAAGGCTGCAGGTCATCCAGGAGTTGGCCCACTTCGGCGGCGGTGAACTTCTCGTGCGCGAGTTGCGAGAGGGTGGCCATCTGCCGGCCGCGCGCCTCGGCGCCGCCCGGCGGCATGTAGGTGGCCTGGTCCCACTGCAGCACCGCGACCGCCGAGTTGAGGTCGTCGATTTCCTGCAGGCGGGTTTTTAGCTCTCGTAGCTTGGGTTCCATGGGGTCTCCGGGTGGCCAACGGAAGGATGAAGGCTGAAGGCGGGAGGATGAAAACTTGAAGCTTAGGCTCCATAAGGTTTCCGGGTGGCCGGCCGATGGAAGGCGGCGAGTATTAGACGTCCAGATCAATATCCGCGCCTTCACCGCCCCACGTGCTGGCAATGTGCGCGGTGACGAGGACCATGAGGGCCAGGATGGCATAGCCGAGGGCGGTGAGGATAACGTCGGGAAAGACCAGGCCGACGGTTAGGTAGGTGTGCGCCACGCCGGTGACGGCGCCGAGCACGAGGACTAAGAGATAAAGCGCGACGACCTTGATTGTCATGCGGGTTCCTATGCCCCTGCCTGGCGATTGTACCACCGCCTTGTTGCGAGCGGGTGACACGGTGAGCGGGGTGAGAAGGTCGCACGGGAACAGTGTGGGAGTGTGGGGGTGTGGGTGACAGACCGTCTGCGCCAGACCCCGGAGGTCTCGTCCGAAACGCCCGCCCCTGGGCGCAGGACGAACGGCGGAACACACCGGGCTTCAGCCAGGAGGAGACCTCCGAGGTCTTGGCCTCACACACCCGGCGCTAGGGATTGCTTAATTAGCCGTCTCACGTTCCCAAGGCAGCAGGAGCCCTGCGGGTTTCTCAGGTCGCAAGCGCATTGCCCTGCCTGGATGCCGGCCTCGATATCGGACAACAGCCGTTGCTGCTGGGCAGGCAGGGCGCGACGCACGTCACCCGCCGTGTAGCCAAAGCAGTAGCATATTTTCACATCGTCCGCATCCGGTTCCTTTTGATAGACCCGCTCTCGCACTTGCCCCACTGTAAAACCGTGGTCTCCATCGGCCACAAAGTACACCACTGGGCAGTTAGCCGTGGGGCAGAACCGGTACTCAACAGCACGCACGGCACGCAGGCTGACAGCCAGCAGGCTCTTGACGGTCTGGCCCTGGACAGGTCTTCCGATTGTCCCGCACGCCTGGCAGGACGCGGGCAAGTACACTGGGCGTGGCAGCCCAGGCGCAGGGAATTCACAAACAGCGCTGCCGGCTGCCGACACGCGGCAACATTGGTCACTCATGACACGCCCCCTTCTGCTGGATAGGATAGCACACCACGCGGGCAGGCCGCACAGCGTAGCCAAGGTT
>CAYUYN010000308.1:0-5141 GCA_964449185.1 uncultured Anaerolineales bacterium
ATAATATTCCGCTGGATCTGGCTGGTGCCTTCGTAGATCTGGAAGACCTTGCAGTCGCGCATCAGCTTTTCCACCGGATACTCTTTCATAAAGCCATAGCCGCCGAAGATCTGCACGGCATTGATCGTGGCCTGCATGGCCATGTCGGCGGCGAAGGCCTTGGCAAAGGCGGCGTGCTTGGTGTTGGACTGGCCGTTGTCCTCCAGCCACGCCGCTTGCCAGGCCAGCAAACGCCCGGCCTGGATGTTCATGGCCATGTCGGCCAGCATGTGGGCGATGACCTGGTGATCGGCGATGGGCACGCCAAACGTCTGGCGCTCGCGCGCATATTTGAGGCTCTCATCCAGGGCGCGCTGGGCCACGCCCACCGCCGAGGCCGACACGGCCGGGCGGCTCTTGTCGAAGACCTGCATGGCGATCATAAAGCCGTCGCCTTCGCGGCCCAGGCGCCGGCGCTCGGGCACCACCACGTCGTCGAAGGTAATCTCGGCCGTGTCCGAGGCGCGCTGGCCCAGCTTGTCGAACTTCTTGCTCACCGAAAAGCCCGGACTGGTGCGCTCGACGATGAAGGCCGACATGCCCTGGTAGCGGCGGTCCTTGTCGGTATAGGCGAAGACGACGAAGAAGTCGGAAAAAGAGGCGTTCGAGATGAAGGTCTTGCTGCCGCGCAGGACGTATTCGTCACCACGCCGCGTGGCGGTGGATTGGATGCCGGCCACGTCGGAGCCGGCGGCGGGTTCGGTGACGGCGTAGGAGCCCAACTGGCCGCCCGTCATACGGCCAAGCCACTCCTTCTTTTGGTCCTCGGTGCCGGCCACAATGATGGGCGTAGCGGCCAGGTTGTTGATCATCATCGTGGTGCTGATGCCGCTGCAGCCCCAGGCGATCTCCTCGGCCACCAGGCACTCCTCGACGAGCGTGGCGCCGCCGCCGCCGTACTCCATCGGGATGTTGACGTTGATGAGGCCGGCCTGGCGCGCTTTTGCGATGACGGGCAGCGGAAAGTCGGCGGTGCGGTCATAGTGCTCGGCGACCGGGGCGACCTCGGCGCGGGAAAAGTCGCGGGCGAGGGTTTGCAGCATGCGCTGCTCATCGGTGAGGGCAAAGCAGAGGCCGGAGGCGGTCATGGCAGCATCCTATGGGCAGAGGCGGTGGCTGAGATGGGGCGGATTGTAGCGCAAAAGTGGCCGCGGCAGCGCCCCACCCCGCTACGTCATGAAGTTGCGCGGCGGGTCTTCCATTTGGAGCAGGGGCCGGTCGAACCGGAACGGTGAGATGTCGGCGCTCGTCGTGCCGTCCAGGACCAGCTCGGACAGGGTCTTGCCCAGGAGCGACGCGAACTTGAAGGCGTGCGCGGCGCCGATGGCCATGAAGACGTTGGGGTGGCCGGGCAGCGCGTCCAAAACAAAGTCGCGGTCGGGCGGCAGGGTGTAGAGGCAGGTCTTGGTGTAGATGATTGGCCCCAGCATGGACGGCAGCACCTGCTCAAGGAACTTGAGCGTGCGCTCCAGGGTGGCCGGGTTGGGCTCGAAGGTGCGGGTATCGGGCGTGACCTCGGCGCCGCCCACGTCCTGAGCCACTTTGGGGCCGGCCTCCCCGTAGGCGGGGAACCCATAGAAGCAGGGCACGTCCAGCCAGATCCAGATGGGAAAGCGCGCCGGCTGAAAGGCGTCCACGTCGGGCGAGGCAAAGTAGGTCACCTGTTCCTGGGTGATGGTGAGCGGCAGCTTGAGGCCAAAGTGGGCCAGCGCCGGGTTGGACCAGGGGCCAGCCGCGATGATCAGGCGGCGGCAGCGGTAGGGGGTGCCGCCGGCGACGACCTCGATCTCACCACCCTTGTCGCGCAGCGCCGTGACGGGCGCCTGGTCGCGCAGGATGGCGCCGTGCCGGCGGGCCAGGCGCAGGTGGGCGGCATTGCACTTGGCCGCCGGGACGATGCCGCTCTGCTCCTGGTAGAGACCCTGAACGTCGTCGGTCAGCCGGAACACCGGCCAGCGGCGAATGATCTCGCCGGCAGCGAGCGTCTCAAACGGCACGCCCTCGGCCCGCATGCTGTCGCTGTAGGGGTCCAGCGGGATGCCGGTGCCGTGCGGCGCCAGGTCCAGCCCGCCGGTTTTGACGATGAGCTTTTCGCCGGCGTCGGCTTCCACGGCGGCCCAGGCTGTGTACGCCTGCTTGGCCAGGGCCACATAGGCGGGCGTGTGATACGAGAGCCGGATGATGCGCGAGTGGTCCTGCGACTCGCCGCGCACATGCCCCAGCTCAAACTGCTCCAGCCCCAACACCTCCCCACCCGCGCGGCGCGCCAGCCAATAGACGGCCCCGGCGCCAATGCCGCCCAGCCCCAGCACGATCGTTTCAAAATCAGTCTTCATGACCTAACCTTAGTCGGCCTGAAGCGCCTCATATTCCCGAAAGCGGTCCAGCACCTGCGCCCGGGTGGCGGTGCCGGTGACGCCCAACTGCTGGATGGTGATGGAAGCGCACAGATTCGCCACGAGAGCCGCCTCTACCAGGGCGGCGCCGGCGCAGCGCGCCGCCACCAAACCGGCCATGCCGCTGTCGCCCGCGCCCACAAGGTCGAGCGGGCCCTGGACGCGGACACCGGGGACATGCTGCTGGCCGTGTTCGTCAAACACAAACGCGCCCTGTTCGCCCTGGGTCACGACCACCGGCTTGCGCGTCAGGCGGTACAGTGCCTGCCCCGCGGCCGACGGGTCGGCCAGGCCGGTGGCGTGCGCGGCCTCGCGCGCATTGGGCTTGACGATGACGTCGCGGAAGCCGGCGATCCGCTCGCGCGAGTCGGCGGCGAACGTGACAGCCGGGTACGCGCACGCCAACTTGCTCAGTGCCGCCCGCACCCGGTCTGTGATGACGCCGCAGTTGGGCTCGGACACCTGATCGCAGATGACCACGCCCTGTACGCGCGGGACGAGTTCGTGCAGCCGGGTGATGACCTCGGTCTCGAGGTTGGCGGGCAGCGGCGCGCGGTTCTTGGTATCCAGGCGGTTAAGCTCGCGCGCGGCCAGGCTCGCTTCGGCAGACCCGAGCATGGGCTTGAGATACGTCGGCGTAAAGCGGCCAAGCGCGCGGATGAGGCTGTCGGCGCTCACACCGATCCGGGCCAGCCCGCGCCGCAGGTCATCGGCCTCGCCGTCATCGCCCACGACGCCAAGAACGAGCGCGTTAACTTCGAGCGCCCGCAAGTTGTTCACCACGGTCCCGGCCGCGCCCGGATAGTTCCGTACGCCTACGACCTGATAGGCCTCCAGCCCGGTTTCCAGCGACGGCTCGCTCAGGCGCGGGTCAAGGTCCAGGTACTTGTCGAGGAAGAAGTCGCCGACGACGAGCACCGTCAGGCCGGGAAAGCGCTCGAGCAGGGCGTGCAGGCGGGCGGCGTTCATGCGGCGCTGCGCTCCAAGATCTGCTGATAGAGGGCGGCGAAGGTCTGGCGGTACATCCCGCGCACGTAGAAGCTCTCGCCGCCATCGGCCACCGTGCGAACGAGCAGCGTCTTGTACGGCCGGAAATAATAAGCAGCCTCGTTCTTGGGCGCCTCGTGGTGAATGTCGGGGCCGAGGTCGGTCAGGTCGAAGACGGCCGAGGTGAAGCGGGTAATGCTTTCCCCGCGCTGGCCGGCCACGTTGCGGGCCATGGCCAGGCCCTTCAGGAACACTTCGGGCGCCATCACCTGCGACCCCGCGCTGATGACCACTCCACCCTCCATCTGCGTGATGGTCTGCGCGATGATGAGGAAGTCGCGGTAGGAGGCCGCCCCCAGCGCGGCGCCGTCGCAGTTGGGGTGCTCGTGAATGATGTCGTAGCCCAGGCCAATGTGCACCGTGACCGGCACGCGCAGGCGGTAGCCGGCGGCGCACACGCTGATGTCGCGATGGGGCAGCGCCTCGGTCTCGATGGCGCGGCCGACGGCCTCGCCCAGGCCCAGCCCGTCGCGGTTGCCGGCGGCGATGATGTCGTTGAGCCGGCCCGTCTCGTGCCACAGGCCGAACTGGCCCTCCGAGACGTAGCGGGCCACGCTTTCGGTGGTCTGGCCGATCAGCGCCAGCTCAAAGTCGTGGATGGGACCGGAGCCATTCATGGCCACGTGCGTGATCAGGCCGCGCGCCATCAGGTCGATCACGAGGCGCGACAGCCCCTGCTTGACCACGTGCCCGCCCATGAACAGGATCACCGGGCGGCCGGCGGCGCGGGCGCGGGTGATGCGCTCGGCGATCTGGGGCAAGGCCGGGTCATCCACCGGGGGCATGGGATCGTCCAGCTTGAGCAGGCTGTCAATCGTCATGTCGTGGACGCGCTCGCCGAGGGGCTTGAGCTTGAGTTGGGACCGATCAAATTGGGGATAGGGCATGGGCGTTACTCGCTGGGCCAAAGGTAGGTGAGGATGTCCCCGGGCTGGGTGAAGTTGGGGATGATCACGTCCGCGCCGGCCGCGATCAGGAGCAAGCGTTTGTGTGCGTCCGGGCCGGGCCCGTCATCTTCGGTGGAGGCCACGCCGATGGCCAGGCCGCCGGCGGCGCGGGCGCACTCCATCTCGGCGCGGCCATCGCCGATGGCGGCCAGCTCACCGGCGGCGAGGCGATGCTCGGCCGTCAGGCGCTCGATCAGGACGCGCTTGGCGTCGGAGCCGTCCGCGCGGGCGCCGCGCAGCTCGGTGACGTAGGGCGCGAAGCCGAGCAAGGCGGCCTCCTCGCGCACGGCGGCTTCGTCGGTGCCGGAGGCGATGTGGCACGTCACACCGCGCGCGTGCAGGGCCGCCACGAACTCCAGCGCACCCGGCACCCGGCAGTGCTCGGCAGGCCGCCGGCCGGCCTCGAGGTCGGCGCGGTGCGTGACCCGCTCAGCCAGCCGCGCCAGATAATCGCCTTTATATGCCTCGGCCGTCAGGGGTATTCCGCCGCGCAGTCCCACCTCCTCCACCAACCACTGCATCTGGTTCAGGGTGGGCCGTCCGGCCATGCCATGCACCGGCTCGTCGGTGCGGGCGCGGAGCTGAGCGGCCGCCTCGGCCCTGGGCGTGGCGCTCAGGACTTCCACGAACTGGTCGGCCATCACCGCCTGCCACCCGGCGCGCAGGAGCGACAGCGTGCCGTCGAAGTCGAAGACGGCGTGGCGCAGGCGGG
>CAYUYN010000309.1:0-5141 GCA_964449185.1 uncultured Anaerolineales bacterium
CGATGGCGGCCGCCACGAGCGGCACCGTCGCGTCGGACAGCGGCGCGGTGCCGGGGCGATCCTCGCGGGCCCAAGTCTCGGCGCCGACCGACGTGACGCCGATGAAGGCGAAGCGCACGCCCTGCACGTCGATGATCAGCGGCGCCAGGGCCTCGGCCAGGGTCTCGCCGCCGCCCACCGGCCGGAGGCCGGCCCCGCCGAGGTGGCGCAAGGTGTCGTGGAAGGCGCCGTCGTCACAGTTCCAGCCGCGCGCGCCGCAGTCCTTGGCGTGGTTGGTGGCCACGGTGATCACATCGAAGCCGGCGAAGGCCAGGCCCTCCACCGTGCGCGCCGGGCCGATCAGGTTCATGGTCTGCGGGCACGGCGATGGCGCGCTGAGGTCGGAAATGGAGCCGTCGAGGCTGCCCACGGTCAGGTCGGCGGCGCGCAGCGCCTCGGCCACCCTCCGGTACGGCTGCGTGAAGTCGTTGCGCCGCAGCGACACCTGCGCCGGGCAGCGCCCGGGGTTGATGTCACCGGTGAAGAGCAGGCGCAGGGTGGGAGGCGTGGGGGTGACGGTTGGGATCGAGGTGGGTTCAGGGGTGGCAGTTGGGTTAGAGGCAGTGGTCGGCGCGGTGGTCGGTGTCACGGTCACCACGGCCGGCGTGGCCGTGCTGATCTGCGCCGCGGGGACCAGGTTGCTTGCCTGGGTCGCGGTGGGCGACGGGGCGAGCGTGATGAGCACGCGCGGCAATTGCTCATACCGGGACGTGCTGGCTGGGTTCAGCCAGGCCGGCAGGACCACCACCGCCACCAACGCGCAGCCGCTCACGGCGATGCCCCAGAGGATCAGCGCGTTGCGGCGGGGGCGTTTGGCAGAGGGCGGGGTGTCTGGCATGAGCAATCATTTACACGCGCGGCTAACGCTTTTCTCCCACCCGCTTCCGCTGTATCCGCCCCAGCCGGTGCTGGAGCGCAGCCACGGCCTCGTCCTTTTGCCAGCCGCGCGGCCAGCCGTTAACCACGGCCGCGGCGCGCTCGGCCCAGGCCTGGGCTTTGGCCAGGTCGGCCGCGTGCCACTCGTAGAACTTGGCCAGCTCAATGAAGCACTCCGGGTCGTCCACGGTAAACGAGGCCAACTGCTCCCACAGCGGCGCCATATCGGCGCGGCGCTGCTGGCGCTTGAACAGCAGGGCCAGCCGGCGCAGACCCACCTGGCGGTCGTCGAGCTTCAGGCGCAGGGCCAGCGCCTGGCGGTAGGCGGCCTCGGCCTCGGCCGCGCGGCCATTGTCGTCGTGCCAGAGCGCCAGGCGCAGGATGTCCTCGGGTGCGCGCGCCACGGCCCGGGCGCGCGGCGCGGCGCCGTCGCCGCCGAAGACTTCCAACAGGTGCGCGGCCAGGGTCACCATCGAGAGGATGTCGACCGTGTTGTGATAAATCACCCGGCGCATGTCGCGCGGGTCGCGCGTGCGCAGGTAATCGAGGTAGAGCTGGGGGATCAGGTAGCCGGGCACATCGTCGTGGTCGCGCAGGATGTGGAAGACCTCGTGCTCGATGGCGCCGAGCGAGCACGACGGCAGCCGGCCGCGGTACAGGCGGCGCGCGGGGGCCAGCAGGTCCAGGTGTGGGCGCCGGCCCAGCGCGCCGCGCTGGCGGTTGAGGGTCAGCCGGGTTTCGAGCAGGGGCAGGTCAAAGGCGCGGCCGTTGAAGGTGACCCAGCCGGTGCGCGGCGCCAGGTCGGCCACCAGGGCCGTCAGCAGTGCCCGCTCTTCGGCCGGGTCGCGCAGGAAGTACTGGCGCAGCACAAACTGGTCGTTGGTCAACACGCCGACGCCCACCAGGAACACCAGGGTGCCGGCGCCTCCGGCCAGCCCGGTGGTCTCGGTGTCGATAAAGGCCAGCGAGCGCAGGTCGGCGCCCAGGAAGCCCTCGTCGCGCGCCAGGCGGGCGCAGGCCGCGGCCTCGTACGCCAGCAGGTCAGCCAGGCGGTTCGGGCCGTGCTGAAAGTCGAGCGCGTAAGCGGTTTCGATCAGCTGATAGGTGCCCAGCGGCGTGGTCACCGGCTGCCCGGGCAATTCGTCCGAGTAGGGCAGGGGCGCGACCGAGGCCGCGCGGCGCTCGACCACAGCCTCGGCCGGAGGCGTCGGCGCGGCGGTGAGGACTTCGCGCTTCACCTTTTGAGCGCGGAGCCGCTGGAGACGTGTGCGCAGGTCGGTGGGCATTCCCTCACCCAATCCGCAGCACCGCCCACAACGCCAGCCCGGCCGCTACGACGATCAGCCCCGCCAGCGCCAGCAGCGCAATCTTCACCTTATCCACCGGCCGCTCGCCGGCGACCTTGCCGGTCTGGCCGTTGACGAGCACGCGATAGGACTGCTTCTGATATTGATAGGCGCCGACCCACAGCGGCAGCAGCACGAGCTGAAACGTTTGCCCGGTGAAGTCGCTGCTGGTCACCGACAGGTCGGTGACGTCCTGGCCCGGCGCGGCCTTAAACTGGAGCTGCCGCCCGGCCTCCTTGTGCATGCTCGCGCGCCCTTCCAGCGAGGCTTGCGCCAGCGAGACGTCGTAGCTGCCGGCGGGCCAGCCGGCCAGGAAGGCCGGCTGATATTCCAGCACCTTGTCCATCTCAAAGGGGCCGGCCTGGCGCAGCAGGTCGCGGCCGCGCTCGCGCTCGCCGTTGCGCAGGGCGTCGCGCCCGTGTTGGTACAAGTCAGCCGCGCTGGACAAGCGCCGTTTACGGTCGCGTTCGAAGCTCATGGTTGGTTGGCCAGCCGGCGGGCCTCTTCCAGGTCGGCCGGGGTGTTGACGTTGAAGAAGCTCAGGTGGCGCGGGTCGTGGCGGTCGATCTCGGCCTCGTCCACCCAGCGCACGCGCACCTCGGGGAAGAAGCTGATGACCCGCATGCGGCCAGCGTCTAAAGCAGTTCGGATAGGCCCCAGGCACGCCGCGCGCTGGTAGACGGCGCGGAAAGGCTCGGCCTCGCCGCCCAGCCGCGGCACGATCGCCTCGCCTTCAGCCGTCAAGCTCAACAGATGGCTCAACAAGGGGCGCACGACGAAGGGCATGTCGCAGGCCACGCACAAGACGTGCGGCCGCGTGGCCGAATGCAGGGCCGTGTACAGCCCGCCCAGCGCGCCCTTATCGGGCAGCACGTCGGCAAAGAGCGGCACGCCCAGGTAGCGGTAGTCGTCGGTCTGGTTGGTGACGATCAGGGTCTCGCTGCCCACGCCCGCGAGCTGGGCCAGCACGTCCTCGATGAGCGGCCGGCCGAGCACGCGCACGAAAGACTTGTCGGTGCCCATGCGCGAGCTGCGCCCGCCGGCGAGGATGGCGACGGTGACATCGGTCATAGGGCCAATTATAGTGACGATTGGGCTGGCGAGAAAGACGACGGATGACAGACGCTGGAAGCTAGAGGCTGGAAGCTGGACGACAGACGACGGAGGACGCGTTGCGGCCTGGGGGCGAGTTGCAGAAGGCAGTCGGCCGTGGAAGACGAGGCAGGGCTGGCGGCGACGGTTCCAGCACGGGGTGAGTGGGGTGACACCAGAAAGCAACATTTTAGGATTTTTGCATTTGTTACATTACATAATCCGGTCGGGACGCAGCAGCCGCACCGAAGAAACTTTCCGCAGGTACTGTTATGTCTCGGTTGGTAAGGGGCGGCGAAACAGCAGCGTGGAACGAGCCACGGGTTTGATTGAGCGTACGAAAGAATTGTTGCATCAGCAAGAGGCAATCGCAAAGCTGGCGCGGGGCGGGGTGGAGACCTCGCCCGTGACCACCGTGCCCCCAACGGAAAGGCACCCGCGGGGGAGCAGGGGAGCGGGGGAGCGCCGGTGGCCGCCGCTGGCTCGGGCGTGGCGCTGTTCGGCTCGGTCGCCGTCTCTTCGACGATGAGTGTTGCCGCCCCCGGCGCCTCGGTCACGCGTGTCTCCGTGGCCTGGCCCTGCCTCTCTCCGACCACCTGGCATGCCAGGATCCCAGCGCCAGCATGGAAAGGACGTCAGGTATCGTCCGTTTGGCAAGAAGTCACCGCCTCAGTTATTAATGTTCCTTGTGGTTGGCCGTGTCAGGCGCGGGACCAGCACGTGCGCGTAAAGCTTAGCGCCTTCTGAGGCCCTTAAACGAAAACCTCCCAGGCCCGATTTCCTGGGAGGTTTGAATGAGCCATGGTCAGGCCGCGGCTGGCGCCGCCTTCGGCCTCCACGCCGCCGATGCCAGCAGCAGCGCCCCCACAAACGCCAGCAGCAGGTTCATTACAAAGAAGACCCACGTCCCCAGGTTGCGGTAGTCTACCCGTAAGTCGGGCGACACCGTAAAGCTCGTCCACACAATCGCCATGATCGACAGCAGCCCACCGGTCATCAGGGTCAGCCCCAGCGTCAGGCGCTCGGCCGGTGAGCTGCGCCGCAGCATGACCAGCGCGCCCACCGCCGGCGTAAGGAACGTGGCGGCATAGATCCGGCCGTGAAAGGCGTCGATGGGCCACGGCCAATAGGCGGTCACCAGTTGCGGCGCGATCAGCAGGCCCAGGGCGTGCAGGCCCAGTCCCAGCGCCAGCAGCAAGAGCAGCAGCCGCAGCACCAGCGGCGTCTCCACCGCCGCGCTGGCCTTCAGCCGGCGCAGGAGCACCAGAAACACGATGGCGTTCAGCGGCAGGAACAGGTACAGAAACCAGAAGCCCCACGTCGCCGGCCGCGACCACTCGAAGCTGCTGATATGCAGCAGCATCACCAGGCCGATCGTCGCGGTAAAAGTAAGGATCATCCACAGCACCACCCGGCCCGGCGACCAGCGCGCCGTAATGGCGAAGACGACCAGGGGCAGCAGGGCGCCAAAGTAGATGGCGCCGACGTAGCGCGAGTTGAACGGCGGCACGGCCCAGGCCCATATGTCAATGCTCAGGCCAGGCAGGAAGAACAGCGCGGTCGCGGCGGCCAGGACGACGACACACTCCACGATGGTCACAAGGCGCAGAAAGCCGGGGATGGAGGGATTGGGGGACTCTGCGGTGCGCATACGCTCTCCTGTAAATGAGCGAGGGTCTGGGCTCCACGCCGGACTCACGTGGCAGATTAGAGCATACTGCCGTTTTCGCGGCGCACAATACCATTGCGACATGATTTCTGCCTGACTTTCGATAGGATCGTGGCCGG
>CAYUYN010000310.1:0-5122 GCA_964449185.1 uncultured Anaerolineales bacterium
CCGGTGGGGCTGGCGCCAGGGTCGGCCGTCGCGGTGGGGCGGCTGGGAGGCGGCGGCGGCTGCCCGCCCACGCAGCCAGCGCACAGCCCGACCACCACTAGCCAGCTCAAGCAACGCGCGCGCATGGGCGGGTATTATAGTGCCAAGACCCCCCGACTTCTTTGAGGTCCGGTGCTGTGGCAAAACCAGACCCCAAGGGTTTGAAAAACCCTTGGGGTCTCGTTGTGGCCCCTATGGGATAATAAGCCAACGTTACCTTCTCTCACCTGGGGACCGCATGAACGAACCCGCTATTTTCGTCGACGGACTGCGCAAAGCCTATGCCACCCTCGTGGCGGTGGACGGCCTCACCTTCGAGGTCGGGCGCGGCGAGATCTTTGGCCTGCTCGGGCCTAACGGCGCTGGCAAGACCACCACCCTCCGCATGCTCATGGACATCTTCACCCCCGACGCGGGCACGGTGCGCGTGCTGGGTCACGCCCCGCGCGAGGTGCGCCACCGCGTGGGCTACCTGCCCGAGGAGCGCGGCCTGTATCGCAGCCTGCGCGTGACCGAGTGCCTGGTCTACCTGGCGCAGCTCAAGGGCCTGCCCAAGGCCGCGGCCCAGCAGCGCGCGGCGCGGCTGCTGGAGCGCGTGGAGCTGGCCGAGTGGGGCCGCCGCAAGGTGGACGAGCTCTCGCGCGGCATGCAGCAGAAGGTCCAGCTCTTGGCCAGCGTCATCCACGACCCCGAGCTGGTCGTGCTGGACGAGCCTTTCCAGGGCCTGGACCCGATCAATGCCGAGATGGTGCGCGTGTTTATCCGCGACCTGCGCGCCGAGGGCAAGACTATCGTGCTCTCGGCCCACGAGATGAGCCTGGTGGAAATGCTGTGCGAGCGCATCGTCCTCATTAACAAAGGCCGCGCCGTGCTCAACGGCCCGCTGGCCGAGATCAAGCGCCAGTTCGCCCCCAACGCCATCGAGATCAGCCCGCCCCTGCCGCTCCAGGACTGGCCGGGCGTGCTCAGCGTGGAGACGCTCGACGGCCGCCAGCGCGTGACCCTGGCGCCGGGCGCCGAGCCGCGCGACCTGCTGCGCCAGATTTTCGAGCGCGGCCTGCCGGTGGAGCGCTTCGAGCGCGCCACCGCTTCGCTGGATGAGATTTTCGTGACAGTGGTAAAGGGACACAACAACCATGGCAGCCAGTAACCGCCTGACCGGCACCCAGACCATCTGGACCATTGCCCGCCACGAATACCTCACCAACCTGCGCCGGCCGGGCTTCATCTTCTTTACCCTGCTCATCCCCGGCCTGGGCGTGCTCGGGCTGATTGTCGCGGCGTTCTTCTCGGGGCAGGCCACCGACTTCTTGGTGAGCCAGTTTGGCGGCGCGGGCAAGCCGCTGGGCGTGGTGGATCAATCCGGCCTGTACGGCGCCGTCCCGCCGGAGTATGCCGGCCGCTTCCGCGCCTATGCCGACGAAGACAGCGCCCGGCGCGACCTGCTGGCTGAAGAGCTCAGCGGCTACGTCATCATCCCGCCCGATTACGTGGCGACCGGCGAGATTGCCGCGTACTCCACCGGCGGCTTTTTCGACGCGGTAGGCATGAGCGACTCGAATTCGCTGCGGGCCTTCCTGGTGAAGGGCCTGCTGGCCGGTCAAGTCGACCCGGCCCTCGTCGAGCGCGCCGCCGACCCGTCTGCGGACGTGACGAGTGTCACCCTGGATGAGAACGGCCTCCCCACCACCGACGGCAACCCGCTCTCGACCGTGGCCGGGTTCCTCATCCCCTACGTCCTGTCGATCTTCCTGGTCATCTCCATCTTCACCGCCTCGTCCTACCTGCTGCGCAGCGTGAGCGAGGAAAAAGAGACGCGGGTGATCGAGGTGGTGCTGTCGTCCGTGACGGCCACGCAGCTTTTGGCGGGCAAGGTGCTGGGGCTGGGCGCTTTGGGGCTGACCCAGGTGCTGGTGTGGCTCCTGTCGAGCTTTGCGCTCAGCAGCGGCCTGGGCGCCCTGGTGGCCGGGGCGGCGGTGGTGCTCAGCCCGGTGGCCTTGGCGCTGTCGGCCGTGTACGTGGTGCTGGGCTACTTGCTGTACGGCACGCTCATGGCCGCGGCCGGCGCGCTGGGCACCAGTATGCGCGAGAGCCAGCAGTTGGGCGGCATCTTTTCATTCGCGGCGTCCGTGCCCCTGATGTTCAACAGCCTCATCCTGGCCAGTCCCGACTCGGTCTTTGTCCGCGCGCTCAGCCTCTTTCCCCTGACCACGCCCACCACCATGATGCTGCGCCTGCCGCTCTCGCCCACCCTGCCCTGGTTCGACATCGTGGTCAGCATTGTGGGCCTGCTCATCACCATCCCGCTCGTCCTCTGGGCCGGGGCCAAGGTCTTCCGCATGGGGCTGCTGCTCTACGGCAAGCGCCCCGGTGTGAGGCAGATATGGCGGGCCCTGCGCGAGGCGTAGGAGTGAAGAGCCTTACCCGCAAAGATCGCGAAGGGCGCGAAGAAAGGCAAGCGCGGGGAAGAGGGGGAAGTCTTTGTCCTATGGAGGAGCGCCTTTTAGGCGCGACGCCCCTTGGCGAAGAGGTGCGCCGATTCGTTGCCAGCCTCTCTTACAAGAGGGTGATCGCGGGCACCCGTCTGCAACGGCTCGCCGGCCGGCCCCACGCGCGAAGCGCTCAGTGGGGTGAGCCGGTGTAGGGAGCCCGCTCCTACCGCTGGGGTGCCTTTCTCATTTTTGGCCGCGCCTCGGCTACCAGGCCACCAGCGGAACGCTTCGCGTGAAGGCGGAAGGAATTCGCAATACGAAATATAGCGAACGGCCTTCAGGCCAGTCCCTTTGGGACGCAATACGCGCGCCCGGGCGACCCACGGGAGATGCACCCCGTCAAAAGGAGGCATGAGAAACGCCCTGAAAAGGAATGCTATACTCCCGGCGATGCGTGTGCTCATGCTTTCCAAGGCTTGCCTGGTGGGGACTTATCAGCGCAAGCTGGAGGAAATCGCGGCGCTGCCCGGCATCACGCTCACCGTGGCCGTACCCCCGGCCTGGCGCGACGAGCGCGGCTGGACCCGGCTGGAGCGCGCCTATGTGCGCGGCTACGAGCTGGTGGAGGAGCCCGTGCGCTTCAACGGCAGCTTTCATCTTCATTATTACCCCGGCCTGGGCCGCCTGCTGGCCCGCGTGCGGCCTGACTTGGTCCACCTCGACGAAGAACCGTATAACCTGGCCACCTGGCATGCCCAGCGCCTCGCGCTGCGCCAGGGGGCCCGCACCTTGTTTTTCTCCTGGCAGAACCTGCTGCGGCGCTACCCCTGGCCCTTCAGCCGCTTTGAGCGCGAGGTGCTGTGCCGCTCGGCGGCCGGCATCGTGGGCAACCAGGAGGCGGTGGGGGTCTGGCGCGCCAAGGGTTTCCGTGGCCCCCTGCGGGTCATCCCGCAGTTTGGCGTCGATCCTGAGTTGTTCCAGCCCGACCCGACCGCCCGGGCCGCGAACGGGTCGCAAACGTTTGTGGTGGGCTACGCCGGCCGCCTGGTGCATGAAAAGGGCGTGGACCTGCTGCTGCGCGCCGTGGCCCAGCTGCCCGCCGACGTCCATGTGCGGCTGGTGGGCGCCGGGCCGGAGCAAAAGGCGCTCGAGCGCTTGGGCAAACAGTTGGGCCTGGGCCAGCGCCTGAGCATCGCGCCGCTGGTGCCGTCCACCCAGATGCCGCGCGCGCTGGCGGGCTTTGACTGCCTGGTGCTGGCCTCGCGCAGCCGGCCGAATTGGAAGGAACAGTTTGGGCGGGTGCTGGTCGAGGCGATGGCCTGCGGGGTGCCCGTGGTTGGCTCCACCTGCGGCGAGGTGCCCCACGTAATCGCGGACGCGGGGCTGGTCTTCCCCGAGGAAGATGTGGCCGCCCTGGCCCGTCATCTCCGCGCCCTGAGCGATGACGCGCAGCGGACCCTGCGCGCCGATCTCGCCGGCCGCGGCCGCGCCCGGGTCCTGGCGCACTACACCCAGCGGCAAGTGGCTGTTGATACGGTCTCTGTCTACAAAGAGGTCATGGGGGCGTAGCGACGGCGTGCGGAGGCACGCCGTCGCTACGCCCCCATCTTCTTTGCATGCGTTGGCACGGTTCGCGGACGAATACGTTATAATCGCGCCATGCTTGCCCGCCGGGCGCACGTCGCCCTCAACGCCCAACTGCTGTTCGGGGGCGCCTCTTACCGGAGTGCGGGCATCCATCACTACATCGCCAACTTGCTGCGGCGCCTGCCGGCCGCCGACGCCGAGTTTAAGTACACGGCCTTTGTGAGGGCGGGGGCGCCGGAGGTGCCCGGCATCACATTGCGCCGCACGCGGTGGCCCACCCAGCGGCCGTGGGTGCGCATCCTGTGGGAGCAACTGCTCCAGCCGTTAGCATTGGAGCGCGCGCAGCCGGACCTGGTGCACGCGCTGGCCTTTGTCTCGCCGCTGCTCAACACCCGCCCGGCGGTGGTCACCGTGTACGATCTCTCCTTCCGGTTGATGCCCGAAAAATTCCCGCCTGCCCAGCGCCTCTATCTCAACGCTTTTACCGCGCACTCTGTCCGGCGCGCGCGGCGCGTCATCGCCATCTCGCAGAGCACGCGGGCCGATGTGGTGGGGCTGCTGGGCGTGCCGGCCGAGCAGGTGGATGTGGCTTACCCCGGCCTGGGCCCGGACTTCCGGCCCCTGCCGCGCGCGGAAGTGGAGAGCTTTCGGGCGCGCCGCGGGCTGCCCGACAAGTTTGTCTTGTACCTGGGCACGCTCGAGCCGCGCAAAGGCCTGGGCACCCTCATCGAGGCCCTGCCCGCGCTGCGCGCCAAACAGCCCGGCCTAAGCCTGGTGCTGGCCGGCGGCAAGGGCTGGGGCTATGCCGGCTTGTTCGAGCAGGTGCGCAGCCTGGGGCTGGAGGGCGCGGTGCATTGGCCCGGCTACGTCCCGGCCGGCGAGCTGGCGTGGTGGTATAACGCCGCCGCGGTGTTTGCGTATCCCTCTGCTTACGAAGGCTTTGGCATCCCGGTGGCGGAGGCCCTGGCCTGCGGGCGCCCGGTGGTCACCACCTCGGTCTCTTCCCTGCCCGAGGCGGCCGGCGACGCCGCCCTGCTCGTGCCGCCGGACGATGCGCCCGCCCT
>CAYUYN010000311.1:0-5113 GCA_964449185.1 uncultured Anaerolineales bacterium
GGGTCTCAACCTGAAGGGCCCCGCCGGCGCCGGGCGGCTCGTGGCCCAGGCGCCGGGCGGCATGTGCCAGTACAAGGTCTTCCTCACCGACGCCAAGGAAGTGGACAAAGAGCTGGTGGCCTGGCTCAAGCAGGCCTACGGCGACGCGGGCTAAGGGTCGCCCATTGCTGCCGCTCTCGAGCGGATTCCATGCGCGTGTACGGCCTGTATTTATCCGTTGATCCGGCCAGCGGTGGTTTGTACCGCCCCCATCCGTTGACGCCGATGAACATCCGAAAACCCATCAGGAACCCGTTCTAAAACTCATAGTCGATCCACCATTCGGCCGTTTGCCCCGCCGCCACCATCCGCTCGTAATACGGTTCCCAAGAAAACGTCTGCGAGTTGCCCCAGATCGGCATGAACGTGGGCACGTAGCTGCATACGCCCGCCACCAGCCCCAACACCGGGTGCTTTTGCAGCACCACCAGCGGCGACTGCGCTTCCATATTCAGCGGCTGATAATAGCCCCGGCCGTCGGGCCACTGCTTGCGCGCGATAAAGCCGCTCGGCGCCTGCGCGTAGCCCGGGTTGTCCGGCATGCTCACCGGCACGTTGAAGCGGCACAATTCATCGCCCTCTGGCTGCGGGTAAAAGGGGTGGGGAAACCAGCGCAGCGGCACGGCCCCTGGCCCAGTGTTGTTCAGGCGCGCCGTCGAGCGCACCGTGCGGCCAGCCAGCGCCACCGTCCGCTCCAGCACGAACGCAAAGCTCTGGAAGGCCTGTTCCGTGCGCATCCGGATCGCGCCCGCGGACTGCTCCACCTGCCAGCGGCAGAACTCAACCACCCGGTCCTGCGCCAGGTCGCACAGGCCGATGCCCACGCTGAGGGCGGTCGAGCCGCCGGCCTTGGGCTCTGCCAACGGGTTGAGGTTGAACGCATCCGGAATGCCCTGGCCGTTGTACGGGATAAAGCCCTCCGGATAGTCCGGGTAATTCGGCCCGGTCAGCAGCGGGCCGCGCTGCGCATCCTCGATCTGAAAGATATACCCGCCCGTGCAGTAGCGAGTCCCAAACCGCCCCTGATCGGCCACGGGGTCCAGAATCGAAACGGTCAATGCTGTGTTGCTGAGGGTATACATGGGTGAGGTTGTTCCTTGAAGGTAGGGTTGTGGCTGGCGATTCTAACCGCGCCGGCGCCGGTGTCCATCGTCACCGGCTGGCTCGCCAGGGTGCATTTCACTTTGGGCGCAAAGCCTGGAGTCCGACGCTTGCGTCTGACTTCGGCGCGGCCTGCTTTTGGCCGCGATCCCGGGCCACGGCATCAGCCGTTGGGCCATCCCAATTCGGTTTTGACAAAGGGGCTCGTAGATCCCAGCGGCGTGAGACCTGTCCGCGCGGCGTGCCGGCCCCAAGGACCGGCAAGCCGCGAGTTCTGGAAGCAGCGCTGACGCCGTCGCGCCGCGCCTACTCGTGCTTGCGGCTGACCGCCTGCTGCCCGGCCACTTCAATGACGGGCGTGCCTTCGCGGTCCACCCACACGCCGCAGGCGCCGCTGTCCTGGCTCTTGTTTAGCTCCACCACCGTGCCGTCCATGCGCAGGGCCGGGTGATAATACTCCCCCACCTGCTCGGACGAGCCTTCGATGTAGTGGCCGATCAGCGCGCGCCGGAAGCGGTCGCTGGTCGTGTTCGGGTAAGAACCGTGGATCAGCGAGCCATTGAAAAACAGCACGTCGCCGGCTGCCATGGGCACCGGCCGCGCCGTCTGCCCGGGCGGCAGCGGCACCGTCACATCGGTGAAGCTGATCGTGGTGTCGGCCTGCTCGGTGCACAGCAGCGGCCACCGGTGGCTGCCGGGCACAATCTGCATGCAGCCGTTCGCTTCGGTGCACTCGTCCAGCGCCATCCAGGCCGCCAGGCACGTCCCCGGCTGCACCTTGAGGTAAAAGTTGTCCTGGTGCAGGGCCTGGCCGCGCGCGCCCGGCGGCTTGAAGTACAGCATCGTCTGCACCGCGTACGGCTCGCGGCCCAGCAGCCCGGTCATGCAAGCGTTCAGGCGCGGGTCCAGCATCCAGCGCAGCGACAGGTCGTCCCAGCGGTGCATGTGGATCATGCGCGGGTAGCGCTTGAGCGGGTCGGTGTCGGTCACATCCACGCCCGAGGTATCGCCCGGCCACGCGCCGTGCCGCCGCAGCGCCATGTAGTGCTCACGGTAGTGGGCCGCCTCCGCCTCGCGGAACAATCCCCCCACCACCGCGTAGCCATTGTCCTGGTAAAATTGCTTGTGTTCATCCGTCAGCATCATCAGCTCCTTGCTCAGGCGGCAGCCGCTCTGCGCGCCCACCGTGTGTGACCCAATTGGAATTATATACGCTTACGCGCCAGAAATCACCCCTCGCCCAAGGCGTTCTCGTTCTCGGCTTCGGGCATGCAGACGGCCCGCCCCCTCTCCCTGATTAGTCGGCAGTCGGCAGTGAGAGACTAATCGCACCGAGTATAATTCACCGGGCATCTAACGTCGGACCTCCGACCTCTGACTTCTAACTTCTGACCTCTCTCCTGGCCCGCGCCCTCGGCGCACAAGATAGGAGCCTCCCATGCAAGCCGCCGTCTGCCGTGAGTTTGGCCAACCGCTGGTGATCGAAGACCTCACGCTCGACCCGCCGCAAGCGGGTGAGGTCCTCGTAAAGTTGTCGGCCTGTGCCATCTGCCACAGTGACATTTTCTTTGCGGAGGGGAAATGGGGCGGCACGCTGCCAGCCGTCTACGGCCACGAGGCTGCCGGCGTCGTGGCGGAGGTCGGGCCGGAGGTCGCGCGGGTCAGCCCCGGCCAGGCCGTCATCGTCACCCTCATCCGCTCCTGCGGGCACTGCTACTTCTGCGCGCACGGCGCCGAGACCCTGTGCGACACCCGCTTCCCGCTCGACCAGCAGACGCGGCTGCACACCGCCGCCGGCGAGCCGATCGTGCAGGGACTGCGGACGGCCGCCTTTGCCGAGTACGTCGTCGTCCATCAGTCGCAATTGGTGCCCGTGCCGCCCACCCTGCCGCCCGACAGCGCCAGCCTGCTGGCCTGCGGCGTGATTACGGGCGTGGGCGCTGTCACCAACACCGCCCGGGTGCCCCTCGGCAGCAGCGTGGCCGTGGTGGGCGCTGGGGGTGTGGGGCTTAACTGCATCCAGGGCGCGTTTCTGAGTGGCGCGCAGCCCCTCATCGCCATCGACCTGCTGCCCGCCAAGCTGGAGGCGGCCCTGAACTTTGGCGCCACCCATGCCCTTAACCCCGAAGCCCAGGACGTGCTGACCGCCGTCCGCGAGCTGACCGGCGGGCGCGGCGCCGACTATGTCTTCGCTTCGGCCGGCAGCGGGCGCGCCATTGACCTGGGACTGTCCATCATGCGCCGCGGCGGCACCATCGTCATGGTGGGCATGCCGCCCACCGGCGTAATGACCTCGATCGAGATGGGCAACGTGGCCAACGACAGCGCCCGCATCCTGGGCAGCAAGATGGGCGAAACCACGCTTAGCGTGGACGTGCCCAAGCTGATCCAGCTCTACCAGCAGGGCCGGCTCAAGCTCGACGAGCTGATTACCGCCCGTTATCCGCTGGAGCAGATCAACGAGGCCATCGCCGCCGTCACGCAGGGCGTGGCGCTGCGCAACGTGATTGTTTTCTAGCCCATGCTCATCCACAGCCTGGAAACCTTCTGCAACGAATTTGTGGGCCTCGTGCGCGTGCGCACCGACGCGGGCGCCGAGGGCTGGGGCCAGGTCTCCAACTACCATGCCGACCTCACCGCCCAGGTCTTCCACCGCCAGGTGGCGCCCTATGCCCTCGGCCAACCCGTCGCGGAACTCGACCGCCTGCTCGACCGCATCCTGGAGATCGAGTTCAAATTCCCCGGCTCCTACGTCCGGCGCGCGCTGACCGGGCTCGACACGGCCGTGTGGGACCTGCGCGGCAAGCTCGCCGGCCAGAGCGTATGCGCGCTGCTCGGCGGGCAGCCGCGGCCCCTGCCGGTCTACGGTTCCAGCATGCGCCGCGACATCACCCCGGCCGGCGAGGCCGCCCGCCTGGCGGCGCTCCAGCAGGCCCACGGCTTTACCGCCTTCAAGGTTCGCATCGGCCGGGAGTGCGGCCACGACGAAGACGAATGGCCCGGCCGCACCGCCGAACTGGTGCCCGCCCTGCGCCGCGCCCTGGGCGACCAGACCCGCCTGCTGGTCGACGCCAATTGCGGCTACTCGCCGGCCAAGGCCATCGAGGTCGGCCGCTGGCTCAACGACCACGGCGTCGTCCACTTTGAGGAGCCCTGCCCGTATTGGGAGTACGAGCAGACCGCCGCAGTCACCCAGGCGCTTCTGCCCCTGGCCATCCAGGTGGCCGGCGGCGAGCAGGACTGCTCCGTCACCCAGTGGCGGCGGCTGATTGAAAGGCCCGCCTTCGACATCGTCCAGCCAGACATTGGCTACGTGGGCGGCCTGACCCGGGCGCTGCGCGTGGCGGCCATGGCCCGCCAGGCCGGGCTGCCGTGCGTGCCCCACTCCGCCAACCTATCGCTGGTGACCGTGTTCACCCTGCACCTGCTCGGCGCGATCGAGAACGCCGGGCCGTACCTCGAGTACTCGATCGAGCCGGCCGAATACTACCCCTGGCAGGTGGGAATCTACGACCCCGTGCTGGCGGTGGTGGACGGCCGGGTGGCGATCCCCGCCGGCCCCGGCTGGGGCGTCGAGATCCGGCCCGAGTGGCTGGCGGCGGCCAGGTATCAAATCAGCACCTTGGACTGAGCGCGAAGTTACTGCGCCTTCGTCCGACCGCCGCCCCACTCGGCCGCGGGCAAACATAAACGGCGAGGCACTCGTGAGAATGCCTCGCCGTCGTATGCCCGCCAACGTCGCCGGCCCGTCCTTGGTCTTGCTACCCTTGTCGAATAGCCCCTATTTCCTACTGAATTATGATTGACACCCCTTTCGCCTGGCCTTATGATACCAGCACTCCGTCCGCATGCCGGTCCGTCGCGGGCAGCGCCTTTGACGCCGAGTCCCTGAGATGTCTTTGTATCAACTCCAACCGTCTAGAGCGGATTCCATGCGCGTGTACGGCCTGTATTTATCCGTTGATCCGGCCAG
>CAYUYN010000312.1:0-5092 GCA_964449185.1 uncultured Anaerolineales bacterium
CCTGGGTGACCGACGTGCTCAACGGCCTCGGTTCCCCGACCCTGACCTGGATCCCGCAGGGTTTCCCCGGCTACGATGCCAATGAGTCCCGCTGGGGCTTCGATCCCGAAGGCGCCCTGCAGGCCATCGCCGACTCGAGCTATGGCAGTGTGGAAGCCCTGCCCGAGATCGTCGACACCTTCAGCGACACGCCGCGCAACCGCACGCGCAACGAGTGGCTGGCGGCCAAGTGGAAGGAAGTGCTGGGCGTGGATGTGCAGCTCGACCCGGTCGAGTCCACTACCTACACCGCCCTGACCAAGGACGTCAACACCGCGCCCCAGATGTTCATCCTGGGCTGGTGCGCCGACTATCCCGATCCGCAGAACTGGTTGAGCGTGTACTGGAAGACCGGCGCCTTCGGCGAGCGCATCGGCTACACCAACCCGGAGCTCGACGCGCTGATGGCGCAGGCCGACTCCGAGACGGATGAGGCCACGCGCATGGACCTGTATGCGCAGGCGCAGACCCTGCTCACGGATGGCATACCGGTGGCCTTCATGTGGAACAACGTGAATGCCTATCTGGTCAAGCCGTGGGTCCAGGGTCTCTCGAAGACCCCCATGGATGCCGGCTGGTCGGGCGGCCTGGACCCGCTGACCATCACGATCGACGCCGCCGCGCAAGCCGGCGGCAACTAAGACCAAGTAGGGGCGTTCACACCTGCCCACTCGTCTGCAGCGGCTGCTGCAGCCGATGCAGACACCGCAGGTGCGGGACTGAACACCCCTGAACGCCCCTACGGTACGTTGGCTGGCCTGGCCCCCACGGGGGCCAGGCCAGCCAGGTAAGACTGTCAGAGGTGGTGTATTTTCGCTTATCTCATTCGACGCCTGTTGTGGATGCTCCCCGTGCTGTTCATCGTGGGGGCGGTCACCTTCGTGCTAATGCACAACGCGCCCGGCGGCCCGTGGGACCGCGACCTGAGCGCGCGCCAGGTGGACGCCAGCACCCAGGCGCGGCTGAATGCTTACTACGGCCTGGATAAGCCCCTCTGGCGCCAGTTCGTGGGCTACATCGTCGGCGATACTGGCGGCGAAGGTAAGTTTGTCTGCGGCGCGATCTGCGGCAACCTGGGACCGTCCTACCGCATGCGCGGCCAGATGGTCGAGGACATCCTGTTTGACGCTCCCCCCGGCAAGCCCTTCTGGGACAGCCGCTTTGGCTACTCGGTACGGTTGGGCCTGCTGGCGTTGAGCTTCGCCATCCTGGTGGGTGTGCCCGTCGGCGTCATGGCTGCCCTGCACCAGAACACCGCGGTGGACTACATCAGCCTGCTCATCGCCACCGCCGGGGTTTCGGTGCCCAGCTTTGTCATCGCCATTTTTCTAATCATCATCCTGGCTTCCTGGCTGCACCTGATCAACGTGGTGCCGCGCAGTTGGGCCGAGCTGCGGCCATGGCTGCTGCCGGCGCTGGTGCTGGGCTTCGGCACCCTGGCGTATACCGCCCGCCTGACGCGGGCCAGCATGCTCGAAGTGCTGCGGCAGGACTACGTGCGCACGGCCCGCGCCAAGGGCCTGTCCGAGCGCATCGTGGTCAACCGCCACATGATCAAGAACGCCCTCATCCCGGTGGTGACCATCCTGGGCCCGGCCCTGGCCGGGTTGGTCACCGGCTCGTTCATCATCGAAACCATGTTCGGCTTCCCCGGCGTGGGGCGGGCCTTTGTGCAGGCCATCAGCCAGCGCGACTACTCGATGATCATGGGCACGACCCTGCTCTACGTCCTGCTGGTCTCGCTCGCCAACCTGAGCGTGGATATGATCTACACGTGGATCGACCCGCGCATCCGCTTGTCCGATTAGGTAACGACACGAAAGTCCTGATGGATGCCGCCGGCGGACCTAACCCCCCGGCCCCCTTCCCTGAAGAAGGGAAGGGGGTGCCTTTGGGCCAAGTGCCATTGCGACGGAACCTGATTGCTTGTACTTAGTCAGCAGGAGATTTACGATGGCCGTTACCACGACGCCGCAATCCACCAGCCGTGTTGCTCAAATCGCGCTCACGCGGCCAGCGCGCAGCCTCATGGGGGATGCCTGGCGGCGGCTGCTGCGCAACAAGGCCGCCGTGGCGGGCATGCTCATCATCCTCTTTTTCGCCATCCTGGGGCTGTTTGCCCCGGTCTTCGCGCCGTACAACCCGCTCCAGCTCCACAGCGGTCAGGGCTTCCTGCCGCCCGCCTGGGTCGAAAGAGCCGGCAACGGCAAAGCGGGTGTCCCCGAATTCCTGTTGGGGACGGATACGTTGGGGCGCGACGTGCTGAGCCGGGTGATCTACGGGGCGCGCGTCTCGATGGTGGTGGGCTTCCTGCCCACCGTCGTCATCCTGACCGTGGGCACGGTGGTGGGCATGATCGCCGGCTACGCGGGCGGGCGGGTGGACAACCTGCTGATGCGCTTCACCGACATCATGTATGGCTATCCCGACCTGCTGTTCTTCATTATTGTGATGGTGTCGCTGCGCGACACCTGGTTGGGCGACCTGCTCAATGGGCTGTTTCTGCTGTTTATGGCCCTGGCCATCATCAACTGGGTGGGGGTGGCCCGCATCGTGCGTGGCCAGGTGCTCTCGCTCAAAGAGAAGGAATTCGTGGAGGCCGCCCGCTGCATCGGGGCCAAGGACCTGCACATCATGTTCCGCCACATCCTGCCCAACAGCCTGGGGCCGATCATCGTGGTGGCCGCCTTCACCATCCCCAGCCTCATCATCACCGAGGCCATCCTGGGCTACCTGGGCCTGGGCCTGCGGCCGGCCACGGACCAGGGCGCTTTCTTTATCACCAGTTGGGGCGTGCTGCTGCTCGAAGGCCAGACGGCCATCAACGCGCAGCCGTGGATCCTGCTGGCGCCCGCCATCTGTGTCGCCCTGATCGTGCTGGCCTTCACCTTCCTCGGCGACGGCCTGCGCGATGCGCTCGACCCGCGCATGCGGGGAACAAAATAGAAGAGTAATTGGTAACTAGTAATTGGTAACGACAATTACCAATTACTAGTTACCAATTACCGTTTTCCCATTTCCACAAGCACCCACTTTCAAGAACTCGGCCAGACCATCCCGGCCGCCATGGCCCACCTCCACGTCCCCGGCGTGGCCGTGGGCGTGCTGCTGGATGACGAGGTCTATACGGCCGGGTTTGGCGTCACCAACGTTGAGCACCCCCTGCCCGTCGACAGCGGCACGCTGTTTCAGATTGGCTCGATCACCAAGACGGTGACCGGCACGGTGCTGCTGCGCCTGCTGGAAGCGGGGCTGGTGGACCTGGAGGCGCCCCTGCGCGCGTACCTGCCCGGCCTGCGCCTGGCCGATGAGGCCGTGGCGGCGGGGGTGACCCTGCGGCATGCGCTGACGCACACCGGCGGCTGGGCGGGCGACTTCTTCGATGACTGCGGCCCCGGCGACGACGCGCTGGCCCGCATGGTGGGCCGCCTGGCCGAGCTGCCGCAGCTCACGCCGCTCGGCTCGCTGTGGGCCTACAACAACGCCGGCTTCTACCTGGCCGGCCGCGTGGTGGAAGTGGTGACCCGCCAGACCTACGAGGCGGCCGTCCGCGCCTGGCTGCTGGACCCGCTGGAGATGCACCGCTCGTTTTTCTTTGCGGCCGACGCCATCACCCACCGGGTGGCGGTTGGGCATGACGCCGTCTTTGGCACGGCCGCTGAGGCGCCGCCGGTGGCCCGGCCGTGGGCCCTGGCGCGCACCGGCCACGCGGTGGGCGGGCTGGTGTGCGGCGTGGACGATCTGCTGCGCTATGCGCGCTTCCACCTGGGGGACGGCACGGCCCCTGCGGGCGAGCGCCTGCTGGCCGCCGCCACCATTTCCCACATGCACACCCCGCAGGCGCCGGCGGCCAACGGCGAGCACATGGCGCTCACCTGGTTTGTCCGCGACGTGGACGGGCTGCGCTTTCTGCGCCACGGCGGCGCCACCAATGGGCAGGCCGCCAGCCTGTGGCTGGCGCCCGAGCGCCGCTTTGCCCTGGCCGTGCTCACCAACTCCGACCGGGGCGACGAGCTGCACCAGGCCGCCGCGGCCTGGGCCCTGGAGCACTTCCTGGGCGTCAAGGAGCCGCCGCGGCCCACGCTCACCCTGTCGGCATTTCGATTGTTAGAGTACGCCGGGCGCTACCGGGCACAGGCGGCCGACCTGGTGGTGGCGCCTGACGCCGGCGGCCTCCGGCTCCAGGTGGTGCCCAAGGGCGGGTTCCCGACGGCCAGCGCGCCGCCCTCGCCGGCGCCGCCGCCCGTGCGGCTGGCTTTTTGCGCCGAGGACCAGGTGGTGGCGCTGGATGAGCCGATGCGGGGCAACCGCGGTGAGTTTTTGAGGGGCGCCGATGGGCGGATACGGTGGCTGCGGATGGGAGGGCGCTTGTACTCGCCTGCGTAATACTGTCTACTCTCTGAGCTCTCCTCGCAGCGGCAATATCGCCAATGAGCTCAACGCAAACAGCACCGCCGCCAGGACGTACAGCACCGTATACCCGGCCGTGTTCGACCCCAGCGCCTGGTTGATGGGGTCAATCAGGCCGGCGCCCAGGAGGCGGGCCAAGGCGCTGCCGCCGGCCGAGGCGATGTTGGCCAGGCCCAGATAGCGCGCCGCTTCGTGGCGCGGCACGATGTCCGTCACCAGCGCCCAGTTGGCGCTCAGAAACAAGCCCACCCCCAGGCCCACGACCAAACCCGCCGCCGTAATCACGCTCAGGCTGCGCGCGACGACCAGCAGGCCCGCGCCGGCCGCCGCGATGAGCCCGGCCGCCGCCACGAGGGGCTTGCGGCCCAGGCGGTCAGCCAGCCAGCCCGAGGGCAGGGTCACCGCCACCAGCGCCGCGCCGATGACGATCGACAGGGTGCCCACGTAGCGCTGGGCCTCGGGCGCGGCCAGGCCGGCCACGTCGATCATGAAAAATATGAGGAAGGTGGTCAGGGCGATAAAGGCCGCCCAAAACAGCAGCCGGTTGATGAACCACCACACAAAAGCCGGGTGCGCGCGCCAGTCGACCGCGAAGGCGCCGGCCAGGGCCCGGCCCAGCGAGCGCGCCGGGGCCGGGTCGGGC
>CAYUYN010000313.1:0-3606 GCA_964449185.1 uncultured Anaerolineales bacterium
CAAGAAGGCCGCCGCCAAGAAGACACCCGCCGAGCTGCCCAGGCGCCTGTTCAAGCGCCCGGCCGACTGGGCCGCCTGGCTGGCGAAGAACCACGCCAGGTCGCCGGGGCTGTGGCTGCAATTGGCCAAGAAGGACTCCGGCGTGCAGTCCATCACCTACCCCGAGGCGCTCGAAGCGGCCCTCTGCTGGGGCTGGATTGACGGCCAGAAGAAAAGCTGCGACGAAAAAACCTGGCTGCAGAAGTTCACCCCGCGCGGCCCGCGCAGCCTTTGGTCGCAGATCAACCGCGAGAAGGCGCAGGCCCTCAGCGCGGCGGGGCAGATGCAGCCGGCCGGCCTGGCGGCCATCGAGCGCGCCAGGCAGAATGGCCAGTGGGACGCGGCCTACGCCGGGCAGAAGACCAATAGCGTGCCGGCGGACCTGAAGGCCGCCCTCGAAGCAAACCCCAAGGCGAAGGCTTTCTTTGCCGCGCTCAACAGTGTCAACCGCTACGCCATCCTGTTCCGGCTCCAGACCGCCAAGAAGGCCGAAACCCGCGCCCGACGGCTGGAACATTTCGTGCGCATGCTCGGGAACCACGAGAAGCTGTACCCGTAGTACGACTTTGTCATTAGGCTGTTTGGCAGCCGTTCTCAGACGCGAACCGCGGTGTATAACGTCCAAATTTTAGAATTGGCCAAGACGTATTCAGCCGACCGGATGGCGTCAACGCCTTGCCAGGGGTGAAGCCCCCGGCTAAAAATAGGAAGGCCCGGTGAACCGGGCTGTCGAAGCCGAGACCTGGCGTGAAGAGCTGGCTTCAGCCAGCTTTCCGTTTCTCAGCCAGGGTTTAAACCGCCGGCGGCGCCCAGCGCTAACCATACTGCATGCTCGAACCCCCCGCCCTGTCCGAGGCCGAACTGCTCAACGCACTACGCGACGGCTATGGCCTGTCCGCGGCAGCGGTGACGTTTCTGCCGCTCGGCCAGGACTCCTCGGCCTGGGTATACCGCGTAGAGTCCACGGACGGCCGCAACTATTTCCTCAAGCTGCGCAGCGATGAGATCAATCAGGCCGGGCTGGCGGTGCCCCGCTACCTGCACGAACACGGCGCAACCCAGGTGGCCGCGCCGCTGCACACACTGAGCGCGGCGCTCAGCCACCCCTTTGACGGCTTCAGTTTGATCCTGTACCCCTTTATTCACGGCGCCCAGCCACTTGCCAGCGGCGGCCCGGCCCAGCCGTGGCAGGCTTTTGGCCGGCTGCTGCGGCAAATACACACCACGACCCTGCCCGACGAGCTGGCGCGGCTCGTCCAGCGCGACCGCTTTACACCCACCTCCAACGATCTGGTCGCCTTGCTCGATACGCACGTGAGAGCGGGTGGCCTGGTCGACCCACTGGCGCGCGAGCTGGCGGCCTTCTGGCGCGAGCGACAGGCGGCGATCCGGGCGCTGTTGGCACGGGCCGAGGCCCTGGGCCAGCTGCTCCGGCAGGCAGCGCCCAGAGCCTTGGTGCTGTGTCACGCCGACCCCCACGACGACAACGTCCTGGTGGACGACCAGGATCAGTTGTGGCTGGTGGACTGGGACGAAATCGGGCTGTCGCTAAAAGAGCGCGACCTGATGTTTGTGATCGGCGGCCTCACGCCCGATTGGGGCACGCCGGCCGACACAGCGCGCTTTTTCGAAGGCTATGGCGCGGCTGAGGTCGATCCGCTGGCCCTGGCCTATTACCGCGCCGATTGGGCCGTGCAGGACATCGGGGACTTCGCCCGGCGCGTGTTCGCCATGCCGGAGGCCGGGCTCGAGACGAAACGGGAGGCCGTGGCGTTCTTCAAGGGGCTGTTCGAGCCGGGGTACATTGTGGATTTGGCGTTCAGCTCGAGCGGCGCCTGAACCCGCGCGCGCTAAACACGTTGGCGTGAACAAAAAAAGCGGGGAGCCAGGCCTTTTCGCTCCCCGCCACGTCATATCAATGAACTGAAGCGCTAGTCGCCCGGTGCGGGCTGGGCGGCGGCCATGGCCGCGTCCGCGTAGCCCAGCGCGGCCTGGAGGCGCTGCACCTGCGGCCAGGTAATGGGGTCGGCGCGGGCGGCGGGGTTCCAGGCGGCCGTATTGCGCAGGTCAAACCAGCCCACCTCGGCGATGCCGTACAGTTCGGCCGCCTCGACCTCGGGCTCGTAGCCCGGGCGCGCCTCGCCGCCGTCGGCCACCGTGCACAGGTAGGTGCGGCGGCGCTGGTAGACACCCGCTCGTTCGGTGGGCTCGTCCAGCACCAGGCGCTCAACCGTGACGGCCAGGCAGGTCTCCTCGCTCATCTCGCGGGCCACGCAGGCCTCTTCGGTCTCGGGGTCTTCACGCCCGCCGCCCGGAAAGAGCCAGTAGGACTCGCCGGTGCCGTGATGCAGATGGCGGATCAGCAGCAGGTGATGAGCGCGCACGATGGCACCCTGGTAGCGAATGTCACGCGGCATGCGGCCAGTATAACATGTGCGCTGGCGGGTAAAATCACTGCCAACGGGTTGGCCGCCGGGCATTAGCAGGCTTATAATCCGGGCGATCAGCGCTCGACACAGTCGCTGCATGCAGCCCGCTTACCTTGTTTGGGAGGCAGACATGGCAAAGACACAAGTCAAAGGACAGGGCACCAAAGAGAAGCCGTGGGAGCTGAAGACCCCCAGCCTGGGGTCAGACATCCTGGCCTACCGCGACGAGACCTCGGATCCGCCCGCGCTGGTGGTTATCGCCAGCAAGACCGAGGTGCGCTACCGGCTGCGCGCGCTGGACGACCTGCACGCCATGCTCAAAGCCCACGGCGATTGGATGCCCCTGGGCAGCACCGACGAGCAAAAGCCGGCCGCCGAGGGCACGGTGGAGGCCTGGGCCCGTTCGCCCAAGAACCCGGTCAAGGGCTGGTACGGCCTCAAGCAGGGCCTGCGCGGCCGCTTTGCCAATTACGTGGTGCCGGTGCTCGAGGCGCTCGGCCAGGCCGAAGTGGAACACAACGCCAAGAACAACCGCATGCGGGCGCTGTAGGAGAAAAAGGGATGACCAAGATCCAAAGCCAGGGCCTGCACCACATCACCATGGTCGGCTCGAACCGCGAGGCCACCATTGCGTTTTACGACGGCGTGCTGGGGATGCGGTTTGTGTTCGAGCAGCCCAACCTGGACGTGCCCGACGAGACGCATCTCTTCTTCGACATGGGCGACGGGCGCCTGCTGACTTTCTTTGTGCGGCCCACGCGCGTGCCCGAGCCCACGCCCAACCCCGAGGGCATCGGCAACCTGCACCACCTGGCCTTCAACGTCTCGCGCGCGGTCTATCTGCAGATCGCGCAGCGGCTCAGCGAGCGCGGCCTCGACAACACCGGGCCGATCGACCGCGGCTTTATGGACTCGATCTACTTCCGCGACCCGAACGGCCAACTGCTGGAAATGGCCAGCTATAAGTTCGAGCCGCCGGCCGGCTATTCGTCCGCGGACGTGCTGGCCGTAGCGCACCGGCTGCGCGTGGCAGCGGGCGCGTACAACATCGAGACGGTACACGTGGCCGACGCCGTGGCCGAGCTGATGGCGCGCAAGGGGGCGGCGGTGGCGCAGGCGGCGGCGTAAGGCAAGTGGG
>CAYUYN010000313.1:3706-5088 GCA_964449185.1 uncultured Anaerolineales bacterium
CCCACCAGCAGCACCTCATCCCCGCGCTGAAGGCGCCCCGCGCGCACGGCTTCGTACAGCGTGCACGGAATGGAGGCCGCCACGCAGTTGCCGAGGCGGTCGAGGGTCTTCACGATCTGGCCGGTGGGCCAGCCAAACATCTCCATGGCCTTAAGCCCCATCTTGCTGGGCTGATGCGGCACCACGAGCTGGATGGTGCCCAATCCCTGTGACAGGCCCGGCCGCAGCTTTTCCAGAAACGCCCCGCTGTAGCGCAGCGCCATCCGCAGCACCCGCGGCCCATCCATGTGAAAAAGGTTGTCCTCTGGCCGGGTGGTTGGGATGCCGGCGCGTGCCGCCGCCGCGGATGGCCGTCAGGTCGGCGCCGTCGCCATAGGTCTCCAGCCGCGCCGCCTGGAGGCAGGCGGCCTCGCCGGGCGGCGTGCGGCTGACCACCACGGCCGCCGCGGCATCGCCCATAAGCGAGGCGCTCTCGGGCTCGCGCACGTTGATGCCGGCCGAGCCGATCTCGGCCGTGACGATGAGGATGTGGCGATAGCGGCCGGTGGCGAGCAGGTTGGCGCTGAGGTCCAGCGCGGCCAGGAAGCTGAGGCAGGTGGCGTGCACGCTCAGGCAGGCAATGCCCGAGCTGCCCAGGCCCAGTTGGCGCTGGATGAGCGGGCCGCCATCGGGGATGGCCTGCTCGGGCGTGCCCGAGGCGTTGAGGATGAGGTCGAGGTCGGTGAGCGCCAGGCCCGCCTCGGCCACGGCCTCGCGCGCGGCCTGCGCGCCCATGTGCGAGGCGGTCTCGCCGCTCTCGCGGGTCACCCAACGGCGTTCGAGCACCCCGCTGCGGCGCTCGATCCACCCGGCGGGCAGCCCGCACAAGGCTTCCACCTCGCTGCTGGGCACCGTCCGCTCCGGCAGGTAGCGGCCGACCCCCAAAATTTTGAGCGGCAGGGCAGGCATGGCCAAGGGTTCCCTTTAGAGACCATACTTTTGGATGAGCGGGACCGCGGCGCGGTCCATGAGCGCGTGCAGCAGGGCCCACGGGCGGCGTGCGCGCGGTCCACGGCCAGCTCGGCCAGGCGCTTGGTGGCGGCGTAGCGGCTGAGCGACCGGCGTGGCAGCGGGGCGTCTTCCTTCACGTTGAGCCGCGGCTGCGCGCCGAAGTAGACGCTGGGGGTCGAGACGTGGATGAGGCGGCCAACGCCGTGCGCGCGGCAGCCGGCGATGACGTTCTCCGTGCCGGTGACATTCGCCGCGTAAAAGGCGGCGTACGGACCCCACGGCGCGGCCAGGGCGCCACAGTGAAAGACCAGGGCCTGTCCCCGGCAGGCGCGCGCTACGGCCGCCGGGTCGGCCAAGTCGGCGCGCACGAACGTAAGGCCGTCGCGCTCCAA
>CAYUYN010000314.1:0-2875 GCA_964449185.1 uncultured Anaerolineales bacterium
GGCGCTGGCTGCTTGTCGGGCGGGCTGGGCTGCGGCCGGCGCGGGGGTTGCCGAAGGCTCCGCCGCGACCTTGCCCATGGCGCCGCCCTGGGGCACGTCCTGGGTTTCGGCTTTCACCGCGGCGCCGGCGGGGGCCTGGCCGCCGAGGGCCTTCAGGTCCACCTGTTCATCGGCGCCGCCAATCACCACCATGAGTGCGCCCACGGGCACGGGCTGACCCTCTTCGACCACCCAGCCCTTGATGACGCCTTCAGCGGGCGCTTCCACTTCCACCGTGGCCTTGTCAGTTTCAATTTCGGCCAGGACGTCGCCTTTTTTGACCGGTTCGCCGTCCTTCTTCACTTTGCGCACCAGCGTGCCTTCGGCCATGTCGAAGCCGAGTTTGGGCATGGGGACAAGTTCAGGCATGGTAGTCTCCGGACACGCGGCGGGGCGGGCCCGCCGCGGCATTTACTCGAGGTACATGACTTTCTTGACGGCCTTGATCACGTCGGGCACCTGGGGGATGGCCAGCTTCTCCAGCTCCGCGCTGTAGGGCAGCGGCACTTCCTTCTGGGCCACGCGCTGGATGGGGGCGTCGAAATAGTCGAAGCACTCCTCCTGCAGGCGCGCGGCCACTTCGGCGCCGATGCCGTAGGAGCGCCAGCCCTCTTCCACAATGACGGCGCGGTTGGTGCGCTTGAAAGACTCGTACACCGGGTCCATATCGAGCGGGCGCAGCGAGCGCAGGTCGATCACTTCCACGTCGATGCCCTCGCCCTCGAGCTGCTTGACGGCGCGCATGGAGGTCTGGAGCATCTTGGAATAGGTGATGAGCGTGACGTCCTGGCCCGCCCGCTTGATGTCGCTCTTGCCAATGGGCAGCAAAAAGTCTTTGTCGTCGGGCACTTCGCCGCGCTCCTGGTAGAGCGTGGAGTGCTCGATGAACAGGACCGGGTCGTCGCCGCGGATGGCCGACTTAAGCAGGCCCTTGGCGTCGGCCGGCGTGGCGGGCGCCACGACCTTGAGGCCGGGGAAGTGCGCAAAGATCACATCGGGCGTCTGCGAGTGGGTGGCGCCCAACTGCTTGCCGCCGCCCGAGGTGGTGCGGATGACGATGGGTGACTTGAACTGCCCGCCGAACATCGAGCGGATCTTGGCGGCGTGGTTGACGATCTGGTCCATGGCCAGGAAGGCAAAGTTGATGGTCATCAGCTCGGCCACCGGCTTGAGGCCGTTCATGGCCGCGCCCACCGCCGCGCCCACGATGACGCCCTCCGAGATGGGCGTGTCGCGCACGCGCTCGGGGCCGAAGTGGTCGTAGAAGCCCTTGGTGACGGCATAGGTGCCGCCCCACACGCCCACCTCTTCGCCCATGATGAAGACTCTCTGGTCGCGCTCCATCTCCTCCCAGAGGGCCTGGGAGATTGCTTCGCGAATGGTCATGACTGGCATAGCGTTGGTTCCCGGGTGGTAAGCGCGCCTGGCCCCTACTGGGCGACGGCCTCTGGTGCGGCGTAAATGTCGGACCACAGCTCTTCGGGCGGGGGGAAGGGCGACTCCTCCGCAAACTTGACCGCGTCGGCGATGGTCTGAGCCGAGGCGGCCTCGGCCGTCTCGATCTGCGCTTGGGTCACGCCCTGTTCGAGCAGCACTTTTTCAAACTTGCCGATGGGGTCTTCGCTCTGCCAACGGCGCACCTCGTCCTGCTTGCGGTAGCGCTCGGGGTCGCCCATGGAATGGCCGCGGTAGCGGTAGGTGTGGACCTCCAGGAAGTACGGTCCCTTGCCAGCGCGCACGTGCTCCAGCGCCACGCCCACGGCCTCGCGCACGGCCAGCAGTTCCATGCCGTCGACCTTTTCACTGGGCATGCCGTAGGCCGCGGCCTTCTGGCGGATCTCCGGCACGGCCGAGGCGCGCTCGACCGCGGTGCCCATGCCGTACTGGTTGTTTTCGCAGATGAAGACGATGGGCAGGTCCCACACGCCCGCCAAATTCAGCGCTTCGTGGAAGTAGCCAATGTTGCTGGCGCCGTCGCCGAAGAAGCAGAGGGTGGCGGCGTCGGAGCCGCGGTACTTGTCGGCCAGGGCCAGGCCGGTGGACAGGGCGATTTGCGCGCCGACGATGGCGTGCCCGCCCCAGAACTTGAGGTTGATGTCGGCCAGGTGCATGGAGCCGCCCTTGCCCTTGCAGCAGCCGGTCACCTTGCCCAGCATTTCAGCCAGGATGACCTTGGGTTCCATGCCGCAGGCCACGGCGATGCCGTGGTCGCGATAGGCGGTGATGACATTGTCGTCGGGCCGGCGCGCGGAGATGGCGCCCACGCCGGTGGCTTCTTGCCCGCTGTACAGGTGAAGAAAGCCGCCGATCTTGCCCTGCTGGTACAACTCCGCGCTCTTCTCTTCCATGAGGCGGATGGTGACCATGGTCTGATACAGTCGCAATAGTTCGGCCTGATCCATCGGCCCTCCAGATTGATTGTTGGATGGGGGAGCGGTAGCGGTGGGTGTTTGGGACATAGCGACGGAATTATAGCGGATTTGGTCGAGACCTCAAAGGTTTTGGATCCCTACGGGACCTTGGGGTTTGGGTTTGCCAAAGGCGCGGGCCAGGTGAGGGGACAGTCCGCCTTCGCGCCCGAAGCTGCGATTGAGAACGCCCTGCGCCAGCGCCTTGCCAGACCCGGCGCGCGGCGTAAGACGAACAGCAGCGCGGCGGGGAGGGCCTGGCTGGCGTGCGGCTGGCAGCAGCCAGGAAGAGCGGCGCATCGAAGGGAGCGGCATTCTGAGCAGTTTGCCAGCGGATAAGCGCCGGATGAGAACCTGGAAGCATGCCTTGGCTGTTTCCGTATGGTCGTGTACGCTATTGTGCCCCGTCCGGGCGGGGTGTCAGAAAG
>CAYUYN010000314.1:2975-5072 GCA_964449185.1 uncultured Anaerolineales bacterium
CGCGCCTTTTCATCGAAAGGATGATCGGCAAGGAACTTGCATTCCCAAGCGAATGCGCCCCTTCAGCCGGCTTGCTAAAATGACCCAACGCCTATTTCTATGGCTGCTGCTGTGCGTGGCCCTGGTTGCTACGCCCGTACAGGCCGGTGCCGGTTTGGCTCCCATAGTGCAGGCCGCGGCCGGTCACGCGACACCCACACCACTGCCCGGCGGCCCGTCCGTGCTGGGCGTGAGGCGTGACCGGCAGGCGGAGGCCGCCGCGCCCGAGGGCAATGGCCGCAACCCCGGTCCCGCCCAGCCCGCCGCCCGCATCCCGCCGGCCGCGCTGAACCACCTGGGCACGCCCCGCGTGGTGCTGGCCGACTACATGCTGTGGTATTCGCCCAACACCTTTGACGGCTCCCTGACCTTTGACGTGCCAGACGCCGGCCCGTATTCGTCCGCCGACCCGGCCACCGTCAGGCGCCAGGTGGCGCAGGCCCAGGAGGCCTGCCTCGACGGCTTTACCGCGCACTGGTACGGCCCGTTCGAGCCGCGCACTACCGCCAACTTCGACCGGCTGCTGCAGGCTTCGGCCCGCACCAACCTGCACCACGCCGTGGTGCTGCTGACCAACTCGTGGCACAGCGCCAACGAGCAAATGCTCACCGAGGCCATCCAGCACGTGATTGACAACTGGGCCTATCACCCCAGTTACCTGCGCCTGGGCGGCAAGCCCGTCATCTTCTTTACCGACATGCAGCGCCCGTGGGGCTCGCCCAGCGCGGCCAAGGCCGGCTGGGCCCGCATCCGCGCGGCGGTGGACCCGGACCACAAGCTGATCTGGATGGCCGAAGGGCTGTCCGCGCTCTACAACCCGCTGTTCGATGGCCTCTACATCTACCGCATCGATCACCGCGACTCGCCGGGCGCCTGGGTGAAGCAGCCCTGGTACGCCAATGCCCTGCGCGCCGTGGAGCAGCAAGGCAACCTGCCCATCGGCGGCCTGTACTTCGCCGACAGCATCGCCCCCGGCTACGATGACACCCGCGCCGTCAACGCGCCCATGGACGTGCGCCTCCCGGCGCCGGCCTTCGCCCGTGACCGCCGCAACGGAGGCTACTACGCCGATACCTTTGCGGTTACGTCCCAGACCGGCGGGGACTTCCTGATCGTCAAGTCGTTCAACGAATGGGTCGAAGGCACGGCCATCGAGCCGGGTGAGACGTACGGCGATTTGTACCTCAACCTGACCTGCCAGTACGCGAACGAGTACCGCTACCGGTGAGGCTGGGGCCGGACTTCAGCCTCACCTCGGCCCTCTCCCTCCCACTGCGCTGCGCTCCGGGGACAAGTGTCTCCCGGCCGCAAAAAGCTTTACGTCGGCGACTGTCCTCACCCCCATCACCGGCCCTTCCGCCCTCTGCTGGCCGCGAAAAGCAAAGGCGCGGGCCAGCAGAGGGGGAGGGAGCAGACCCCCTTCTTGCCCGAAGTCACAACAAAAAGTAGGGCCGGCATATTGGGTACCACTCCAGCTAAACGTGGTGACGGGTATTGAGCTAACAGCCTCGAGATGAGCCGCCCGGCCAGCTCTTAGAATCTATCTTAGACCCGATTTGCCGCAGCTGGCCGGGTCGGCTCCATCGAGTTGTTAGGCGGCCGCGTCTGTGAGGTCGGGGCGGATCAAGCTCTCGGGTAGCGAGGAAACCAGCGCGGAACGGTCCGAAGGTACGCGTCGTACGTCTCGCCGAAGCTGCGACGCAACGTTGGCTCTTCATACCTGATTACGAAGAGATGTAATCCAATCCGGAGTCCTGCCAGGTACACCAAGAGAGGGAGGGAAAGGAAAAGCCAAGCCTGGCCCAGAACGACGAGGAGCGCGGAGATGTAGATGGGATTGCGGACCCACCGGTAAGGTCCCTCCGAGACAAGATTCCTGGGAGGATCCCAGGGGCCAGGTGTTCCTCGGCCGACGGTCGCGAACAGCGAAACGCACCAAACGTACAAAGCAACTCCGAGGGCGATTACCCCGACGGCGGGCCATGCGAATGGTTGGGGTCGGGTACCGCTCCGGGTGATGATCGCCAAAGGGACGGCGACGCCGCCTAGGACGGGGCC
>CAYUYN010000315.1:0-5072 GCA_964449185.1 uncultured Anaerolineales bacterium
GAGTGAGCCGGTGCAGGCAAAGCGCTCCCACGTGAGCGGGGCGCACCGCCTGCGCGCTCACCAGGTTTCTTATCGCCACGGCCGCCAGCGGCGGCGGATGGCAATCTCCAAGGGCCAGAACAGCGCGGCGGCCAGCAAGAACCACGGGGCTACGCCTGGCCGGTGGTGGGCACCACGGCTTGGCCCACGTTGGCGGCGGTGAGCACCTGGCCGCCGGTCAGGGAGGCGATCTGGCGTAGGGCGGGCTCTCCGTTGGCCACGCGCGGACTATGCTCCGGCGAATAGCCCACGACAAACCCCACCGGCACTTCCCAGGTCTGGCCGTCCTTTTCCAGGCTCACCAGGCCATTGTAGGCGACCCCCGCGGGCAGACCGGACTGTCGGACGCGCTCCGACACAGGCGTGCGTCAAAGACCGATAGAAAAGTCGCCCCAATGGGCTTAGAATGGTAAGGACACGTGCGACGGATGGGTAGAAAGGAGACAAACGATGCCACAAGGCGACAAGAGCAGCTATACGGACAAGCAGAAGCGGCAGGCCGAGCACATCGAGGCAGGCTATGAGGAGCGCGGGGTGCCCGAAGACGAGGCCGAGCGCCGTGCGTGGGCGACAGTCAACAAGATGACCGGCGGCGGCAAGAAGTCTGGCTCGGGGCGCGGCAAGAAGGTGAACAAAGCCCCGGCGCGCAAGGGCGGGGTGAAGGGTGGCCGCGCCGCTGCCAAGCGCACGGCAGCGCAGCGCTCCGCCTCTGCCAAGAAGGCGGCTAAGACCCGGGCGCGCCGCGCGGCCGGCAAGAAAGCGGCTGCCACCCGTGCCCGCAACGCCGCCAAGTAGCGGTCGAGCAGCTAGCGGTCACGGCCGTAAGCAGGCAGCGTACGACCAGACCCTTCGGGTTTGTAAAACCCAAAGGGTCTTTTCTTAGGGCGTGGGCGTCTCGGTCTCCGCTACCGCGCCCTCTTCAGTCGGCGTTGGCTCGGGGGTGGCGGGGACGCCGACAGATTCTTCCCAGGGGTAGCGCAGGTAGGGGAGGCCGAAGTAGGCTTCGATGACGCGCCGGAAGATGGGCGCGGCCACGTCGGAGCCCTGGCCGCGGTTGGACACCCACACCGCCATGGCGATGTCGGGCCGGTCGGGCCGGTTGGCGAAGGTGTAGCCCGCAAACCAGGCGTCGGGGTCGGGCACGGCAGTCTCGGCGGTGCCGGTCTTGCCGGCGATGGGGATGCGCAGGCCGCGGAAGCGGTTGCGGGCGGTGCCAATGGGCTCTTGGGTGACGTTGTACATGCCCTCCTGGATGGCGGCAAGCTGCTCCTCGGTGAGCGGGAGCTGCCCGGCCACCTGGGGCTTGAATGCGTAAGTGACCGGGCCGTCCGGCGCCTGGATGCGCGACACGAGCTGCGGCTGCATGAGGGTGCCGGCGTTGCCCACGGCCGCCACCAGGCGCGCAATCTGCAGCGGGGTCACCAGCACATCGCCCTGGCCGATGGACAAGTTGAGGCCGTCGAGGACTTCCCACACCTGCCCTTGCGTCTCCAACTTCCAGGCCGGGTCGGGGATGCGCCCGGGTGTTTCTTCCAGCCCGTCCAACCCGGTGATCTGCCCCAGGCCAAAGCCCCGCGCCGTCTCCGACAACCAGTCGGGGTTCCAATCGTAGAGCGCCTTGCCGATGTGCCAGAAACACGGGTTGCACGAGCCGGACAGGCCCTGCTTCAGGGTCAGGGTGCCGTGCCCGCCTTCCTTCCAGTCGGTGCCGGTAAACCCGGCCACTTCATTGAAGAAACCGTTGCAGGTATATTCGGTGGTGGGCGTAAACAGGCCGGAGTTGAGCCCGGCGGCCATGGTGACAATCTTAAAGATCGAGCCGGCCGGGTAGGCATCTTGGGTGGCGCGGTTGAGCAGCCCTTCGCCAACGGAACTGCCGTCGGAGAAGCCGAAGTTGAGGTTGTTGGGGTCGAACAGGTTAGGGTTGAAGGTGGGGTTGGAGGCCAGGGCCAGCACCTCGCCGGTGGCGCGGTTGAGCACCACCACCGCGCCGGTGTAGTCGCCCAGGGCAAACTGCACCTGCTCCTGGAGCTCGAAGTCGAGCGTGGTGTAGATGTCCTGCGCGGGGGTCGGGTCGCCCAGGGCGATGGCGCGCAGCGGGTTGCCGGCGGCGTCCAGCAGGGTGAGCTGGCCGCCGTTGCGCCCGGCCAGCACGGCCTCGCCCCAGGCCTCGAGGCCGGTGGCGCCAAAGCGCTGGTCGCTGGCGAAGCCCCGCGCCTGGAACTCGGCCACTTGGTCGGGCTGGATAAAGGAGGTGTAGCCGGTGACGTGCGCGCCGGCGCCGTGGCCATAGTAGTAGCGCGAGGTGTATGGGTCGAAGCGGGTGCCCGGCTGGCCGGCCACGGAGCCAAGGCGGTTGAACTCGGCCGCGCTGACCTCGCCCATGGGGAAGTACTGGTCGGGCGGCGCGAACTCGTAGCGCGCGCGGATGAGCGGCGCGGGCACGCCCAACAGCCGGCCGAGGCCGCTTTGCACGGCTTCTTCGTCCACGATCTCACCGGGCACCAGGCCGACGGCGTAGGCGTCGGTCTGCGCGGCCATGGGCAGGCCGTTGCGGTCGTAGAGCGTGCCGCGGTCGGGCACGAAGTAGACCATGTAAAGCTGCTTGCCGTCCACCAGCTCGGGCCAGATGAGGGCCGGGCTGAAGACGACCCCCCAGCGCCCCTCGGTCTGGCGCAGCGGCAGGGTGATGTCGGTCTCCAGCGTGCCGACCAGGAAGGTCTGGTAGGTGAGGTGGGCCTGGGCCTCGGCGGCCTGTCCGCTGGTGGCGCTGCCGGTGAGGGTGGGGGTGTAGGCCTCGGTGGACATGAGGCTGAGGTTCTTCTGGTACTGCTGCTCGAAGTCGGCGGCAGGGAAGGCGGCCTGGCTTTCGGGCGCCAGCAGGGCGTACATGGCGGCGTAGTCCCCGGCCTGCCAGGCGGCCAGGTAGGCGGCGGCCGTGCCCTGCGCATCGGGCAGGGGGGTGGCCGTGGCCGGCGGCGTGGCGCTGGCGGGCAGCGCGGAGGGCGTGCTGGACGTGAGGGAGGCGGGGGTGGGGGTGGACGACCGGCAGGCGGCGATGAGCAGGGCCAACAGGCCCAGCAGCCGCGCCGGCCGGGCCAACCGGCGGGTTCTAGTCACAACCGGGGATGATACCACACGGGGAAGGCGGAAGGATGAAGGATGAAGGCGGAAGTCAGAGGTCGGAAGTCAGAGGTCAGACGGTCCTTCTGACCTCTGACCGCTCCGCGTGACCTCCGATTTCTAGTAATGAATGGGGTTCTGGGCCACTTCGAGCACGGTGTCGCGAAAGGCGATCGTCGCCTGGCGGCAGGCGGGCTGGTCGCCGGTGAGCATGACGCCCATGTAGTTGGTCTCGGAGGGCGGGGGCGTGAAGTTCACGATGCGCACGGCGGCGGCCTTGAGGGCGGCATCCAGGGCCAGCATGCCCTCCAGGGGCGGCGCGACGAGGTAGGCAAGGGGGTCGCCGAGGGGGATATTGCACAGGCGCGACAGGTAGCTGCCGGTGCGCGAGACCAGGTGGGGGAAGAAGGCGATGGAGTTGTCCTCGTTGGCGGAGTACCACAGCGCCTGGTGCTGGAGATAGTCCAGGGCGGCGCTGAGGCCGGCGCGGACCTCGGCCGGGTTGGAGCCGGCCAGCATGGCGATGATCTCGCCGGAGAGCTTGCCCGACGAGTGTTTGGCCCCGGCATAGAACGAGTGGGCGTAGACCACCTCCACCTCGGCCATCTTGGTGGCCTCGTCGATGGAGACGTAGGTGGCGTCGTCGTTGTCGGAGGTAAGCAGGCCGAGGGAGCGCTGCTCGGGTTTGAGGTTCAGCCGCGCGGCGAGGTCGGGGTCGACGTTGGGGATGAGTCGGACGGCAAGGGCGGTGGCGCGGATCGGTTCGAGAATGGCCATCTTGTCTCCAGGACGAGAAGTCAGAAGTCGGAAGTCAGATGTCAGAGGCATGGTTAGCGGTTGGTTGGTTCTGGTCGCGGCGGGTAGCTGCGCCAACTTTCGATCAGCCGATAGAGCATTTTGGCCACGACCGTATACTCCTCGATCAGGCTATTGCAGACCTCGGGTGGGGCATAGCCCAGCTCCCTAACGATCTCCAAATGAACGATCATCTCATTCGCCGAGCCCAACGAAATCGTCAAGAAGTGCTTGAACTCCTTGGCGGATTTGCGACGTCCGTAGCCTTCGGCAATGTTGGTTGGGATCGACTTGCTCGCCCGGCGTATCTGGTCGGCCAGGGCGAACCGCTCGTAGTCTGGAAAACTCTGCGGCACCTGATGGGCCATTACCAACGCTTTCATCGAGCGCTGATACACATCGAGGTCGCGATAAGATTGGATGGACATGGAGCTCCCTGTCTGCCCTGTTTCTTCTGACCTCCGACTTCTGACCTCTGACCTCTACAGCTTCTTGAGTGCAACACCGCTGGCCTGATGCCGCAGCATTTTCTGCGCAATCTGCAGCGTGTATGCTGCGCCCTCGAGCGGATTGGTGCCGCCGTTGTTGAAGATGTTGCACACGACGTCGCGGTCGGCGTCGGAGTCGCCGGGCTTGGGGCGGTAGGCCATGTAGGCGCTGAGGGCCTCGGCACGGCCGAGGCCGGGGCGCTCGCCGATGAGGAGGATGACGACGTCGGGCTGGAGCAGGGCGCCGATGTCGTTGAGGACGCCGACGCGGCAGTGCTTGATAAAGAAGGGCGTGCCCACGCTGAGGCCGGCGGCCCGGGCGCCCTGAAGGATGACCGGGAACATCTCACGCACGTTGGCTTCCACGGCGGCGGCGCTCAGGCCGTCGCCCACCACGAGCTGGAGGTTGGGCGCCTTGACGCACTTTTCCACGATCAGGCGCCGGCTGTCGTCGTCGAGCTGGCGGCCCAGGTCGGGGCGCAGCAGGTATTCCTGCTTGCCGCCGGTGACGCGGGTCTGTACGGCCAACAGGCCCAGGTCGGCCAGCAATTGCGGGTCGACATCCCGGTAGAGGGCGTCCTGGGTGACGGCGTGGTCGGCCTGGAAGAGCAGCAGCGAGGCCGTGCG
>CAYUYN010000316.1:0-5031 GCA_964449185.1 uncultured Anaerolineales bacterium
ACGCTGTGCGGGCAGGCCACCATCGGCTCGATGGCCGCCGCGTCGTACTCGACCTCGCGGATGTACCTGGCGTCCGGGTCCGGGTAGAGCGGGGTGTAAGGGCGCCGGGCGCGGCCCTCGAGGTAGTCAAAGATCACCTGGTCCGGCTGGATGTAGCTGTTCTTGCAGCCCATCTCGGCCATCATGTTGGGCAGCACGGCGCGCTCGCTAAAGCTTAGCCCGTGGATGCCCTCTCCATGCCACTCCACCGACAGCCCCAGGCCCCCGTCGGCGCCCAGGTCTCCAATGACTTTCAGCGCCAGATCCTTGGCGCTGACGCCGGGGTTCAGCCGGCCGTTGACCGTGATCTTCAGGCTCTCGGGCACGCGCAGCCACAGCACCCCGAT
The DNA here is from genome assembly GCA_964449185.1 of uncultured Anaerolineales bacterium. Taxonomy (GTDB): domain Bacteria; phylum Chloroflexota; class Anaerolineae; order Anaerolineales; family UBA6663; genus CAYUYN01. The sequence goes on from CAYUYN010000316.1 coordinate 387, forward strand.
GGCCCAGAGGCTGGCCATCTCGCTGCGGCCGATGCCCGCGCCAAAGGCGCCCATCACCCCGGCGTGCGGCGTGTGCGAGTCCGAGCCCAGCATCAGCTCGCCCGGCAGCGACAGGCCCTCCTCTACCAGCACCTGGTGGCAGATGCCGCGGCCCACTTCAAAGAAATTCTTGATCCCCTGCTCGCGCACAAAGTCGCGGATGAGGCGGTGGTTCTCGGCGTGCTGGGTGCTCGGCGCCGGCGCGGCGTGGTCGAGCGTGATGTCCACCACCTGGCCCGGCACGGTGTGGGCCAGCCCGGCTTTTTTGGCGAGGATCTTTTCGGCGAAGGTGAGACCCATGCCTAGTACGGCAGGTCGCTGACGATCTGCAGGAACTCCTGCTCGTTGAAGGCGCGCAGGGTCTCGGTGCTGATGTTGCCGTGCGCGCCGATGGCCAGCGCCAGCCGCGCCATGACCTCGTCGCTGGGCGCCTCGATGATGGCCACAAAATCGTAGCGGCCCAGGGTCAGGTACCAGCACTGGAGCTGTCCGCCCAGGCTGGCAACGACCTCGCGCGCCGTGTCGATGCGCGCGGGCGCACCGCGAATCTTGTCCATCCCCTGCCGCGTGTAGTTCCCGACCATGATATAGGCGGCCATGCAGTTTCTCCTTTCGCAGCCCTTGAGCAGGCGTGCCGCAGCCCGCCAACCTCTGCTGAGTGGCAAGGGGGTGGGTGCGGCGTGTGAGGTTCGCGGCGCCGATTGCCCGGCCCAATCAGGCACAACCCGTCTCAGGCGGAAGCCCCAGACGGGCAGGGGATGCTCAGGGGGTTTGGCTTAGCCAAGACAAACCCCCTGAGCCTGGCCTCCAAGCAAGCGCGGTTCCCAGGTGTAGGGGGCGTTCAATTGAACGCCTCTACGCCTCTCCGGCCCGCAGCACCGTCAAGAAGGGCGACTCTTCGTACCAGCCCACCTCGATATACTCCGGCACTTCCGCCTCCGGTCCGTACCGCACCGGGCGCGCGCCGCGCGCGGCCATGGTGGCCATCTTGTTGATGTAGCTGGCACGCTCGGGCACACAGGCCCCCACCGGGCACACCTGGTAGCACTTGGGGATGGTGTACAGCCCCTCGCAGTCGGTGCACACGTTGGGGTTGATCAGGTATTGGGCCGCGCCCGGCGAGATGGCCTCGGTCGGGCAGTCGGTGGCGCAGGCGGTGCAGTTGATGCACTCGGCCGTGATCATGTGCGACATGGCTAATGCACCTTGGCGGTCTGCTTGTTCAGGATGCGCTCGCCCAGGGCATTGGTCAGCCCGGCCTTGGCCACGCGCTCGTGATACACGGCCGGCTGCGCGCCCTGATACAGGTCACGCGCCTTCATGCGCTGGAAGTAGACCGAGCCGGAGTACGTGTACTTCTTGGACATGCCGCCCGGCCGCTCCATCTCCTCGCGCACGTAGGTGATCGAGTCGCCCACGGCCAGGGTGTCGGGCAGCACCAACGGCGGCAGCCCGGCCAGGTAGCGCACGGCGTTGTGCCCGCCCACCGCGCCGGTGACCATGGCCTCGGTGTGGCCCACCAGCAGGCCGGCCTTCTCGCCGCCGCAGAACAGGTTGTCCACCGGCCCGCGCACGTGCATGGCATCGTCGCGCGGCGAAAGCTGCGAGTAGCGCATGGAGTTGCCGATGCTGCCGGCATACGGGTCCAGGTAGCGGGCCTCTTCCAGGCCGGGCACCTGCCGCAGCTGCTCCAGCGGGATATAGGTCGTCATCAGCTTCACCTGGCCCGTGTCGAGCAGGATGATGTTGTGCGCGTACTCGGGCAGGGCGTACTGCTGGCAGGCCTTCAGGCCCAGCTTCTCCTCGTGTATCAGGTGCTCGGGGATCGGCACAATGGCCACGCCGTTCTTCTCCAACTCGGCGATGATGTCCGGCCGGATGGTGTCCTTGGCCAGCTTGCAGCTCCCGCTCATGGCGCCAATGCCGCCGCCGCTGCGGGTGCCCTGGCGCTCGGCGATGCCCACCAAGCCGGCCAGGCTGACGCGCGGGCCGAAGGTGGGGCAGCGCACGATGCACATGACGCAGCCGTTGCCGTTCTCGGTGCAGAAGCTCTGGCCGCCCACCGTGCCGGTGGCGTCCACGAACACATCCCCCGAGACGTAGGTGCCGTTCTCCAGCGCCACCATGGTCAGGCGGTTGGTGCCCTCGCGGTGGGCGCTGGTGACGCGGGCGATCAGCCAGTATTCGATGCCGTGCGCCTGCAGGCACTTCTGCACGGCCGGCTCGATGTGGGCCACGTCGTAGAAGTTGGCGTGCTTGTGGCCGGGGAAGGCGATGTTGCGGTGGCGCGAGTTCTGGTCGCACACCTCAAACAGCTCGCCGGCGCCCAGCGCGATCATTTCCTCGGTGGCCACAAAGCGGCCGTTGTTGCGCATGATGCCGCCCACCAGCCCGGTGCCCAGCAGGCCGTCGGTGCGCTCGAGCATGATCACGCGCTCGGCCCCGGCCTTCTTGGCCGCCATGGCTGCCGCGCAGCCCGACCACCCGCCGCCCACCACCACCACATCGGCATGGGTGCTCTTGCGCTTGTAGACTGTCGAAGGCACCACGCCCATGGATGCGCTGCCATTACCTGATTTGCTCATCTCACCCTCCTTTGAAGGGTAATCTCAAATCTCAAATCTCCGCCTCTTATTCCGCCCTCTTCAATGACCAATGACCGCATTTCGCACCCGCCACACGCCCGCCAGCAATCGCCACCGGCAGCCGTGCGCGTGCGCATGCCCGGCGTGCCCGTGCTGGCCGTGTGCGTGCCCATGCACCCGGTGCGGGGCGTGGGCGTGAGCGCCAGGCGTGTGAGCGGCGGCCCGCCAGAGGGCGAGGAGCGTAGTGGTCATCGTATCAGCGAGCGATCCTTGCATTCGAGTAGGTGCCGGTTTTATCCGTTGATCCGTTGAGCCATCCGTTGACGCCTACCTACGACCGAAAACTCATCAAGACGCTGCATACGCAATACGGAATATGCAATACGCTAACGGCCATACACCGGAACCGCTTCTTGCTCTTGCTTGGCCTTCAAGGCCGCCAGGATGCGCTTGGGCGTGGCCGGCAGCTGGTACATGCGCACGCCGAGCGCGTCGTAAATGGCATTGGTCACGGCCGGGGTCAGCGGCACCGTGGCCACTTCCGAGATGCCCTTGGCGCCAAACGGCCCGTTGGGGTCTGGCTTCTCGATGATCAGGACCTTGACCGGCATCATGTCGTGAATGGTCGGCAGGCCCAGGTCGCCATAGGTCTTGGCCTTGGGATAGCCGTTTTCCATGGGGTAGTCTTCGGTGAGGGCATAGCCCACGGCCATGCTGCAGCTGCCCTCCACCTGGCCTTCGATCTTCTGCGGGTTGATGGCCTTGCCCACGTCGTGGGCGGCCCACACCTTGAGCATGCGCACCTGGCCGGTATTGGGGTTGATTTCCACCGCGCAGGCCTGGGTGATGTAGGCATAGGCCGGGTAGTTGCGGTAGTCCTCGGGCGAGACCGTCTTGCGGCCTTCGTGGTCGGACAGGGCGAAGGTCTTGGGCGCCACGTGCACGTAGCTGTTGGTGGCCTTCAAGCCGCGTTTATCCAGCTCGTCAGCCAGCTCGTGGAGGCCCATGTGCTGCTCGGTGCTGGTGGTGGCAACGCCGTTCTCCACCAGCATCACCTCGCCCACGGGCACCTTGAAGACCTCGGCCGACTTCCGCAGGAGCGTGTCCTTGAAGGCGAAGGCCGCCTTTTCAACGGCCGCGCCGCTGATGAGGGTCTGGCGCTCGGCCACGGCGCCGCCGTGCTTGTGGGTCAGCACCGTGTCGCCGGAGATCACCACCAGCTTGTTTGGGCCAAGCGCGATGACGTTGCGGGCAATCTGCGCCATGGTGGTGCGGATGCCCTGGCCAAAATCCACCGCCGAGACGCGCAGCTCCACGCGGCCGTCGGGCAGTAGGGTGAAAGTCGCGCCGGCGTCGTCCACCTTGCCCTTGCCGGCGCCCACGTTCTTGAAGCCGCTGGCCACGCCCACGCCCAGCTTCCAGCCGGGCGTCACCTGCTGGCGGATGCGGGGCATGTCCTTCTCCACCGCCTCGCGCGCCGCGATCAAGGTCTCTTCAATCGCCACGCTGTGCCGCAGGATTTCGCCGGAGGCGGTCTTGCTGCCGGCGCGCAGGCAGTTCTTCAGCCGCATTTCGATCGGGTCCAGCGCCAGCTTGCGCGAGGCCTCGTCCAGCAGGCTCTCCATGGAGAAGGCCACCTGGTTGATGCCAAAGCCGCGGAAGGCGCTGCTCTTGACGTTGTTGGTGTAGACCGCCCAGCCCTCGATGCGGATGTTGGGGATCTCATACGGCCCGCAGGCGAAGATGCAGGCCTGGTCGATCACGCGCGGGCTCAGGTCGGTGTAGGCGCCGGCGTCGGAGAGCAGCTTGCAGTCCACCGCCAGGATCTGGCCGTCGTTGCTCAGGCCCACCCGGTAATCCATGGAATAGGGATGTCGCTTGGTGCTGCGGAACATCGACTCCTCGCGCGTGAGGGTCATCTTGGTGGGTTTGCCCGTCACGAAGGTGGCCAGCGCGAGCAGGGGCTCCACCGTGGCGTCGATCTTGCTGCCGAAGGCGCCGCCGCCGGGAGTGCAGATGAT
>CAYUYN010000317.1:0-4993 GCA_964449185.1 uncultured Anaerolineales bacterium
CGCGGCGCCCGCCACCGTGCACCTCGCCCGGCTCGCCGGCGATACCGTCCAGGTGACGACCGATGCCGGCCTGACCCTGGATGAGGGCTGGCTGGGCGGAAGCCTGCGCGCCGCCGCCGTGCAAACGCTCGACGGCGCCTGGCAGGACGTGAGCGAAGCCCTCCAGGCCAACACCGTGCCGCACGAGCTGGTGCAGGCGTGGGCGCAGCGCAGCGAGCGCACGCTGGTCACGTTCAGGCTCACGCGATGACCGGACCTTTGGCAGCGCCGCTGGACCTGACGGTCCTCATGTACCACTACGTGCGCGATGCCGGCGACGCGGCCGAGGGCGGGTCGCGCATTCCGGGTCTGTCGGTGCAGGCCTTTGCCGCGCAGTTGGATGCCTTGGCGCGGCGCTACCAGCTCGTGGACTGGCCGACCGTGCGCGCGCACCTGCTGCGCCAGGAGCCCCTGCCGGCCAACGCCGCCCTGCTCACCTTTGACGACGGCGTGTGCGATCATTACCTCAACGTCTTCCCCGCGCTGCACGCCCGCGGGCTCTCGGGCCTGTTCTTTGCGCTGGCGCGGCGCCCGGGCGATGGCCACATCCTGGCCATCCGGCTGCACTTTCTGCTGGCGGTGCTCGGGCCAGCCGGCTTGCGCGCCGCGCTGTGGCCGCGGCTGAGCACCGAGCAGCAGGCGCTCTACGCCGCAGCCGAGCAGCGCTACGCAGCGCGCTGGCCGGGCCACGCGGTCAACGTGCTCAAGGGCTGCTTACAGCGCGAGTTAAACGGGCAAATCGACGCCGTGCTGGGTGACCTCTACGCCGCGCACGTGGGCGACGAGGCGGCCGAGGCGGCCCGCTATTATCTGAGCAGCCAGCAAGTGCGCGAGATGGCGGCCGGCGGCATGCACTTTGGCGGGCACACCCACAGCCACCCCTGGTTTGACTTTATCGGCGCCGAGCAGCGCCGGGACGAGATACGGGCCTCAGCCGCATGGCTGTCCTCCGTGGAAGTGGGGCCGTGGGCCTTTGCCTATCCCTATGGGGGGCTGCACGTGAACGCGCCAACTGATTTGGCCGAGCGCGGCTTTGCCGCCGCTTTCACCACCCAGGAACAGCGCACGCACACCGACCGCTACTACATCGGGCGGTTCGACGGCGAAGACCCACTGCCGCCGCCGGCGGGGCACGCGCATGACTGACGCACCGCTGAGCAAGGTCGGGCTGGGCATTATCGGCTGCGGGGGCGCGGCGGTGCCGGTGGCCCAGGCCCTGGCAGGCTCGGCCGTGGCGCGGCTCGCCGCGGTGCACGACCGCAACCCCGACTTGGCGCGCGACCTGGGCGCGAGCCACAACGTGCCCTGCGCCGAGACCCTGGACGCGCTGCTGGCGGACCCCACGGTGCAGGCGGTTTACCTCGCCGTGCCGCACGACCAGTTGGCGCCCCTGGCACGGCGGGCGCTGGAGGCCGGCAAGCACGCGCTGGTGGAAAAGCCCCTGGCGCTCAGCCTGGCCGACGCCGATGCGCTGATTGCGCTGGCCGAGGCACGCGGCCTGGCCCTGGGCGTGTTTTACGAGCTGCGCCACACCAGCGCCCACCAGCAAGCGCGGGCCATGCTCCAGGCGGGGGCCTTGGGCACCGTTACGGGCGTGCGCATACAGACCATCATCGACAAGCCCCTGGACTACTGGCAGCGCGGCTACACCGGGCGCTCGGCCAGCCCCTGGCGCGCCCACAAGGCCGAGGCCGGCGGCGGGGTGGTGTTGATGAACAGCAGCCACGGGCTTGACGCGGTGCGCTATGTCACCGGCCTGGAAGTCACGCGGGTGTCGGGCGAGATTGATACCTGGGTGCCCGGCGTGGAAGTGGAAGACACGGCCGTCGCGGCCTTCCGCTACGACAATGGCGCGGTGGGCAGCCTGATGGCCGGCGCGCACCTGGCCGGCGCCAACGACGACGAGGTCACCGATCTGTACGGCACCCAGGGGCAAATGCGCCTGCCCGACCCGTATGGCCCCGGTCCCTTGCAGGTCTTTTTGCGCCACGGCTGGGGCGACCTGGCCCCCGGCGTGTGGCACAGCCTGCCGCAGGCGCCCGTCAACGCCTATGCGCTGGCCGTGGACGATTTTGCCCAGGCAGTGCGGCGCGGGCTGCCCGCCCCCACGTCTGGCCGCGATGCGCGGGCGGTGCTGGCGATTGTGCTGGGCCTCTACCAGGCCGCCGCCGCGCACAGCGTGGTTTCACTTGTCCCCAACGAGAATGAGGTGACCTATGCGCGAAATTGACCTGCGCGGCATTATCCCCGCCATCGTCACGCCGATGACCCCGGCCGGCGAGGTGGACCACGCCGCCCTGCGCCGCTACGTGGGCTGGCTGGTGGAACAAGGGCCGGTGGCCCTGGCCGTCAATGTGGATACCGGCGAAGGCCCGCACCTGACGGCCGACGAACGCCGTGAGATTTTGGAAACGGTGGTCGCGGCGGCTGAAGGCCGCTGCCGGGTGGTGGCGGGCGTGGCCGGGCCATCCACGGCGCTGGGCCGGTCCAACGCCAAGACCGCGCAGGCGGCGGGCGCGGACGCCCTTTTGGTCTTCCCCATTCCGGCCTACCTGGGCACGCCCCTGAACCCGGAAGTGCCCTACCGCTATCACGCCGCCATTGCCGAAGCGGTGGACCTGCCGCTGATCCTGTTCCAGCTTCAGCCGGCCCTGGGCGGCGTGCTCTTCACCACCGAGATCATCCACAAGCTCATCACCCTCCCCTCGGTGATGGCCATCAAGGAAGCCAGCTTCGACGCGATGGCCTTCCTGGCCGTGCGGTCGGCGGTGCAGACGGCCAGCCGGCCCATCACCCTGCTGACCGGCAACGACAACTTCATCAACGAGAGCTTCATCCTGGGCGCGCAGGGGGCCTTGCTGGGGTTCTGCACCCTGGGCACGCGCGAACAGGTGGCCATGCTGGCCGCGGTCAAGCGCTGCGACTTTGCCGCGGCGCAGGCCCTGAGCGACCGGCTGCAGCCGCTGGCCGATGTCGTCTTTGGGCCGCCGGTGACCGACTACCGCGCGCGCACCAAGGAAGCGTTGGTGATGTTGGGGGTCTTGGACTGCGCCGTCGTGCGCGAGCCGCTGCTGGGCATCAGCCCGGAGGAACGGGCCGGCCTGCGGCAGGCGATGATACGAGCTGAGTTGTTGGAAGCGTGAGCACGCAGGAGAGGCCCCCTCCCCGACTCGGCCAGAGCCGGGATTGAGCCTCGCCTGCGAACAGCCGGGAAACAACGTGTTGGTGAGGGCGTGGGGTTTAGCCCAACCTCCCCCGTGTCCGACCGTTGCCTCTCAGCCGGCCGCATTTTGGCAGGGCAGACCCGGACGACAAGCCGAGCGCAGACCGCTGGCGCGGTCCTCGGACCAACGGGAGGTAGAGGGCTTTGAAACGTCAATCGCCGCTTATCGCTAGGCTGGCACGCTTATTCGCAGCAATTGGAGGAGGAAGCCTCATGAAGCCCAACGTACGAAAAGCTTTTGTCTTTGCCCTGCTGTCCGCGTTCGTCTTGTCCATGTGCGCCGCGCCCGCCGTCCCCACGCCCGAGCGCATCGTCGAGACCCAGGTCGTCACCGTGGTGGAAACCCAGATCGTCAATCAGACCCAGGAAGTGGAAGTGCAGGTCGAGGTCATCGTCACCGCCACCCCTGGCCCGGTCTCGGGCGAGGTCACGGTGATGCTCATTGGCAAGCCCGATGAAGACACCATCGACCCGCTCACCGGCGCGCCGCAGCCGGGCGTGGCCCAGCTTGAGGCCATGTTCGAGGCAGCGTACCCCGACATCGACCTGACCATTATCAACATCCCCTGGGGCACCGGCTCCACCGCCTACTCGGCCAAGACCGAGACGATGATCCAGGCGCAGGAAGCCTGCGTCTACCACATGCCTGGCGCCTTCGCGTTTGGCCGCCGCGGCTACCTCGAGAACCTGGATCCGTGGATGGCCAACGATCCTGCCTTTGCGGACGTGTGGGCCGGCGACAACCTGGAGCAGTGGCGCGGCTGGGGCCCGGGCAACCCGGACAACCAGTGGGCCGTGCCCTACACTGGCGGCAACCGCGTCATCCACTGGGACAGCGTGCTGTTCGAGCAGTGGGGCGTCGAGCCGCTGAGCTTGCACCCGACCCTGGAAGAGATCGAAGAGAAGGCCGCCGCCATGACCGGCCTCAACCCGGTGACCGGCGAGCAGAACTACGGTTACTGGTACCAGGGCAAGTACACCAACTGGCAGTTCCAGGTCATCGCGCACGCCTTTGGCGCCAACTGGGGCCAGGTGAACGCCGACGGCACCTGGACGATCGACTGGGACACGCCCGAGTACCTGCAGGGCCTGGAGTGGCTGGTGAAGATGAGCCAATACGCGCCGCCCGGCGCCCTGGCCGCCGATGTCATGCCCGATGGCTTCCTGACCGATGAGAATGTGGTCGCCATCATCCCCGAAGGCGAGACCGGCTACTACCTCATCCCGTTCATCACCCAGCCCGAGCTGCAGGAGCGCTACCGCACCACCTACAACGTGGTGGGCCCGGATGGCAAGGGCGGCTTGTTCATCGCCGACCCGCTGGCCATGTCCACCGCCTGCCCCAACAAGGCCGCCGCCTGGGAAGCGATGAAGTGGCTGGCCGGCAGCCCCGAGTCGCAGAAGTACAACTTCGACGCCGGCGGCAACCTGCCCGTGATCGAGGGCGCCGAAGAGGTGATCCCGGCGCTCGGGTCGCTGAAGGACGCCGAGCCCATTCTGTACGCGAATGGTCTGGCCGAGATCCGCTACCCGTGGGCCTCGTCGGAGCCGCGCTTTGCCCTCCAGGCTGCCCTGGAGGCCGCGCTGGCCGGCACCCTGGCGCCGAAGGCCGCGCTGGAGCAAGCCCAGGCCGAGACCGAAGCCTGGCTGGCCGAGCAAGCCGCCGGCCAGTAGCGCCGGACCGGCCCGTAGATGCGTATGGGGGGCGAGGGCTTTGGCCCTCGCCCCCCT
>CAYUYN010000318.1:0-4955 GCA_964449185.1 uncultured Anaerolineales bacterium
GGGTCGTCCTCGGGGATGCCGGCTTCGACCTTGCCCACCAAGTCGGCGCCCACGTCAGCCGCCTTGGTGAAGATACCGCCGCCCACGCGCATGAACAGCGCCAGCAGCGTGCCGCCAAAGCCAAAGCCCAGCAGGGCATCCGGCGCGGCAATGCCCAGAATGATAAAGATAAGGGTGCCGCCGAGCAGGCCGAGGCCGTCGGTGAGCATGCCGGTAATGGTGCCGGCGCGGTAGGCGATGCGCAGGGCATCGCCAAAGGAACGCCGAGACGCCGCCGCCACGCGTACGTTGCCCTGCACGGCCATGCGCATGCCGATCTGTCCCACCGCCAGGGAGAAGCCGGCGCCCATCACAAAGGCCAAGGCGCGCGCCACGCCGATGATGAGCTGGACCTGTTGGTAGGCGGCCGGGTTGCCTTCTAGGGTGAGGCCCTCGCCGCAGGCGATGACCGCCTCGCGGTCAGCGCCCGGCACACCCAGGAAGGCCGAGCAGTACCACTCGCGCGCCTCGGGGGTGGGGGGCACGATGTAGACTGAGAAGAAGAGCGCCACGGTCAAAATGCCGACGAGCGGCAGGATGGAGCGCAGCTGCCGGGCCAGGTAGGCGTCGGCGCCTTCGCGAATCCAGCCCCAAACTTCCTGCATGCGGGCCGTGCCCTTGTCCTCGCGCAGGATCTGCGCGCGCAGGAAAACGGCGTACAACAGGCCCAAAACGGCGATCGCCAGCACACCATAGATGGCGATCTGTTCAAACTGGCTAAGACCTTGCATAAGACTCTCCGTAAGTGGTTTGAAGTTGGGGTGGGATGAGCGTGAAAAAGCGCGCCCTAGACCTGCCTACCGGGGCGCGGAATCGGATTGTACCTATTGGAACAGGAAGTGTCAACCGGCGTGGGCCGGGGGCGTATTTCTGGTCCGTGGCCGCCGAGCCAGCCTCGGAGGTCTCGTCCGAAACACCCAGACCTGGGCGCAGGGCGAACGGGGGGAGCAATCCGGGCTGCCGCCAGGAGGAGACCTCCGAGGTCTTGGCCTTACGCGCGCGTGCCAGGCAGCCCAAACGGTCTATTAATGGCGCATGAGTGTAGCTTGACTTGCCTTTCTAACCCGTTGTATAGTGTTTTCGGCACCACGCTGGTTTTTCGCGATTTTCGCTTGCCTGGCGCGAGTACAAGCTGTTTTCAGCACCCGTCAAGGCGTGAATCCTCGGAGCACGCAGTGTCATTCGCTGACGCTGAGTGCTTTTTATTCGCCTGATGCCCCCGAACGGCCGCCTGGGCCGCCAAAGCGGCCGATTCTTCCGAAGGAACACGGATGATCCAAGTTGAGGGTCTCACCAAACGGTTTGGGGAGCGCACCGCCGTCAATAAGCTGTCGTTCACTGCCCACCAGGGCGAGATCGTCGGCTTTTTGGGGCCAAATGGGGCGGGTAAGACCACCACCATGCGCATCCTCACCGGCTATATGCCGCCCAGCGAAGGCAAGGCGACGGTGGCGGGCTACGACTTGTTGACCCAATCCCTGGAAGTGCGCAAGCGCGTCGGCTACGTGCCCGAGAGCGTGCCGCTCTACCCCGAAATGTCGGTGGTGCAGTACCTGGACTTCATGGCCGAGCTGCGCCGCATCCCTAACCGAGAAGAACGCGTGGACGAAGTCATGGAGCTGGTGCACATCGCCAACCGGGCCACGTCCTACATTGGCAACCTGTCCAAGGGTCTGCGCCAGCGCGTCGGCCTGGCTCAGGCGCTGTTGCACAAGCCGGAAGTGCTCATCCTCGACGAGCCCATGGACGGCCTGGACCCGCAGCAGCAGATCGAGGTCAAGCGCATCATCCGCGAAGTGGGCAGCCAGCAGACGGTGCTGCTCTCGACGCACATTCTGGCGCACGCGCACGAGCTGTGCAACCGGGTCATCATTATTAACAACGGCCAGATCGTGGCCGAAGACACGCCCGACCGGCTCAGCTCGCAGATTGCGGGCGGCGGGCGCGTGCACCTGGTCGTGGAGGGCGACGGCGCCGGCCTGCTCGAGGAACTGCGCGGCCTGGCCGGGGTGCTGGCGGTGCGCGCCGTCCAGGATGGCCAACTGGAAATCGAAACCGGCCCCGGCACCGATTTGCGCCCCCAAATCGCCGAAGTCGTCGTTAAGGGCGGCTGGCGGTTGCTGGAGCTGCGCCGCGAGCGCCTGAGCCTGGAAGAGATCTTCATCCAGCTCACCCGCGACGAAGCCGGCGAGCGCGCCAACGGCGCCGACGCTGAGCCGGAGCCCGCCGCACCGCAAGCAGACAGCGAGGTGCGGCCCTAGCCTCTCAGGCGCTGGCCGCCAATAACCCTATGCGAAACGTCTGGACGATTACCAAGCGCGAATTCAATATGTACTTTGCCTCACCGGTGGCCTACGCCATCGGCTTCGGCGTGCTGCTGGTGCTGGGTCTCTTCTTTAACCTCAGCGTGGCGCAGTCTTCCTTTGGCGGCGGCGCGCCGGACTTGTCGCAGACCTTGGGCGTGTTTGTGACCCTGCTGCTGTTCTTCACCCCGGCGCTCACCATGCGGCTGTTGGCCGAAGAGCAGCGCACCGGCACGATCGAACTGCTGCTGACCGCGCCCGTGCGCGAATGGGAGCTGGTGGTGGGCAAATGGCTCGCGGCGGTGGGGTTTGTGGCGCTGCTGATCGCGCTGACGTCCATCTATGCCCTCATTCTCAGCCGCCTCACAACGCCCGGGCTGGACGTGGGTTCGCTGCTGGCGGTGTACCTGGGCCTGTTCTTGCTGGTGGGCGCGCTGTTGGCGGTCGGCTTGTTCATTTCGACCTTGTTCACCAACCAGATTGCCGCATTCTTCGTCATCATCGGCACGACTTTGCTGCTGTGGATCATCGACCTGCCGGCGCAGAACTCGACCAGCGCGGCGGCCGAATTTGTCCGTTACCTGGCTTTTCCGAGCCACATCTACGACAACTTCTTTACCGGGGTGGTCGACTTGAAGGACGTGGTGTACTTCATTTCAATCACCGTGTTCTTTCTGTTCCTCGCCGCCCGCTCGGTTGAATCGCGGAGGTGGCGCTAATGCTGGAGTCAAACCTGAAGCCCTACGCGCCGATTGCGGCCGTGTTCGGCCTGCTCGGGCTGTTGGCCGCAGCCGTCATCTGGTTGCTGGTGCGGGATGTGACCGTGGCGGTCCAGGCCAGCCTGGCCGTGGGCCTCTTGGGCCTGGCCCTGGCGCTGCTGTTCAACCCGGGGGCGGTGCAGCAGTGGCTGTTGGGGCGCCAGGCGCGCTATGGCGGCAACGTGGCGATCATGGTGGCCGCGCTGTTGGGCATCCTGATCCTGGCCAACTACCTGGTGAGCAAGAACCCGCAGCGCTGGGACTGGAGCGAAGACCAGGCTAATACGCTTTCCCCCGAGACCCTGAACCTCATCAATGCGCTGGAGCAGCCGGTCAAGGTGCTGGCGTTCTATACCCAGCAGGCGGGCGGGCAGGACAATGCCCGGACCCTATTGGAGACGTACCGGGTCCAGTCGGACGACAAGATCACGTTCGAGTTTCACAACCCGAATGCCGAGCCGGCCCTGGCCGCCGAGTACAACGTGGTGCGCGATGGCGCCATTATTTTGGAGCAGGGGGAGAACCGCCAGGAAGCGGATTTCGCCAGCGAGGAGCAGATCACGGGCGCTCTCAGCCGGCTGCTCAACCCGATCTCGCGCGTGGTGTACTACGTCACGGGGACGGGTGAGCGCGATTTCGAGGCCTCCGAGCAGACCAGCTATTCCACGGTGGGCAGTCTGCTGAAGAACCAAAGCTATGACTTGCGGCCGCTGAACCTGCAGATCTCGGCCACGGTGCCCTCGGACGCGCGCGCCCTGGTGGTGGCGGGTTCGCAGGTCCCGGTCACGGCCGAGGTGGTGGCGGCCATTAAGACGTTTGTGGAGGGCGGCGGCGAGCTGCTGGTGCTGTCGGACACGCCCTTGCAGAACCAACTGCCCCTGACGGTGACCGAGCCCCTGGCCGATTATCTGCTGGCCGACTGGGGCATTGCCCTCGGGAAAGATGTGGTGCTGGCGACCACCACCAGCGTCCAGGGCCAGCCGGTCGTGCCCATCGCGGCGAACTACGGCAGCCACGCGATCACCGCGCAGTTGGCGAACGTCGGCTCAGCCTATGAGTTCGCGCGGAGCGTGAGTGTCCCTGGTGGGGCGAGTGTTAACCCGAGCATTACCCTTACCCCGATCGTGCTGGCCGGCGACGATGCCTGGGGCGAGACCAACCTGGAGGCCACGCCCTCGCAGCCGGACCCGGAAGATGTGCAGCCGCCCATTTACCTGGCGGTGGCCGCCGAGAACAGCGCGACAGGCGGACGGCTGGTGGTGTTCGGCGACTCGGACTTTGCCAGCAATGCCTGGGTGGGCGAGGGCAGCCACGCCAAGCTGTTTGTGGCCAGCGTGAACTGGGTGGCGAATGATGAGACCCTCATCAATATTACCCCCAAGGTCCCGACCGTCCGCTCAATGCTGCCGTTGAGCACGCTGACGGCCGGCCTGATCTTTATGATCACCGTCTTGGCCATGCCCCTGGCCGTGTTGGTGATCGGCGGCGTCGTGTGGTTCCGGCGGCGGCGGCACGTTTAGCGGGCCGGACCGTCTCGCCGGACGATCTCAAGCAAGCGCACTGAAGGCTGGAACCAACTCGCATGAACCGCACGACGACCATTGTGCTGGTGGTACTGCTCGCCGCCTTGGGCTTGTATGTGGTCCTGGTACAAAACCCCAAGGACAAGGCGACCGCCGCCGCCACGCCTACCACCGACAACACGCCGCGCGTGGTCTGGCAGACGACGGCCGACCAAGTCATCCGCCTACGGGTGACCGAGCCGGGCGCCGACCGCGGCGTGGCCCTGGCCAAGGACGCTCAGGGCGCCTGGACGGTGATCGAGCCCGCGCCGGGCGGGCCGGCCGACCCCACC
>CAYUYN010000319.1:0-4953 GCA_964449185.1 uncultured Anaerolineales bacterium
AGCCCAGCCCCACCGAGACCCGGCCGTGAGCGCGCCCGCCGCGCCGCGCCGGGTGCTGCTGCTGCGCGCCATCGACGAGCTGAGCACGGTGATTATTGGCGAGGCCATGTTCCGGGCGCTCAAGGCTCTGCCCGACACCGCATTGCGGTATGACCTCTTCCGCCAGCCGCGCCGCCGGCTGGCGGGGCGTTTCCACTTTAACGTGGGCCGCCAACCCATCAGCAGCGAGGCACTGAATGATTACTACGCCCGCCTGCTATATTACCCCTGGGCCGCGCGGCGCCAGCCAGCGGCGGTGTATCACATCACCGACGACCGCTACGGTGCGGCCGTGCGCTGGCTGGGACCGCGGCGCTGCCTGGTCAGCGTCAATCACGGCACGCCCGAAATCTATCGCGACGAACTGAGTGTAGGCACCGGTGTGCTCTACCGGGTACAGCACCATATCTTCAATGCCGTCCGCCAAGCCGCCTACATCGTCACCGCCAGCAGCGTCATGCGCGCACACATCCTGCAGCACCATCCGGTGGCGCCCGAGCGCGTGGTCGTCAACCCCTACGGCTATGACGCGCGCTACCAGCCCGGCAGCGAGGCGCAGCGCGCCCAAACGCGCGCACGCTACGGTTGGCCGGCCGAGCGCTTTGTGCTGCTGCACGTGGGCAACTGCGGCCCCACTAAAAACGTCGAGAGCATCCTGCGCGCCCTGCCCCTCCTGCCCGAGCGGGTCCACTTCGTCCAGGCGGGCGGCGCGTGGGCACCCTCCCACCAGCGCCTCATCGACGAGCACGCGCTGGCCGGCCGGGCGCAGGCCCTGGGGCACGTCCCAGAGCTCGCGCCGCTCTATCACGCGGCGGATGTCTTTGTCTTCCCCTCCCTGATGGAAGGGTTTGGGCTGCCCCTGGTGGAAGCGATGGCCTCGGGACTGCCGAGCGTGACGAGCGATTTTGGCACCATGGCGGAGGTGGCCGGCCAAGGCGCGCTGCAATTGGACCCACGCGACCCGGCGGCGCTCGCGGCTGCTTTGCACGGGTTGCTGAACGAGCCCGGTCAGCGGCAGCACTGGCGCGAGGCGGGGCTGCGCCGCGCCCAGGGCTTTTCGTGGCAGCGTCACGCGGAAACCTTGCGCGACCTGTATCTGGTCGTCGACGCGCAGAACCGGCGCTGAGCGCGCCCACTTGGATGGCCAACCACACCGCGCGCCCCACCGTGCAATACAGCCTTCATGCCCGGCTGGGCGGCGGCGGCATTGGGCACATCGCCGCCCAGGCCGTGGCCGGCATCCATCAAGCCGGCCACCTGGCGCGGCTCTTCGTCAGCTCCAACCGGCAGACCGCCGTGCCCGCGTCCCTTATCCGCCAGTGGGGCTGGCCGGGACGCGGCGTCAAGTACCTGGCCTCGCGCGAGCCGTTGGGCCTGGTGGACTGGCTGGGCAACGTTCTGTTTGACCACTGGGTGGCGGCGCAGTTGCGGCCCGGCCATATCTTCCATGGCTGGAACGCCCACTGCCTGCACAGCCTGCGACGGGCCAAGCGGTTGGGGCTGGTCACCGTGGTCGACCGGGCCTCGTCGCACCCGGCCACCCAGCGGCGGCTTCTCACGGACGAGCGCGCCCGGTGGAACCTCCACGGCGCGCAGCCGGCCTGGAACGACCGCCGCGCGGTGCGCGAAATGGTCGAAGCCGACTTCGTTTTGGTCCCCAGCGCCTTCGCGCGCCAGAGTCTCATCGCCGAAGGTCTGCCGGCGGCCAAGCTCATCGAAATCCCGTTCGGCGTCGACCTACAGCGCTTTCGCCCACCCGCCGACCGCCCCACGCGGCCGTTCCGAGCCATGTTTGTGGGGCAGGTCGCCCTGCGCAAAGGCGTGCCCGATGTGCTGGAGGCCTGGCGGCAACTCGCCTGGCAGGACGCGGAGTTGTGGGTGGTGGGCCGCCAGAGCGCTGAGCTGCACCGGCTGTGGCCGCGCTGGGCCAACCTGCCCGGGCTGCGCCACCTCCCACACACGCCCGACATCCCCGCCTTGCTGCAGCAGGCGGATGTCTTCGTCTTCCCCTCCCTAGAGGAAGGCAGCGCCCTGGTGACCTACGAGGCGCTGGCCGCCGGCCTGCCCGTGATTACGACCTCCAATGCCGGGTCGGTCGTCCAGGATGGCGTCGAGGGCCTTCTCGTGCCCATCCGTGACCCCGCGGCCCTGGCCGCACGTCTGGAACAACTGCGCCGAGACCCAGCCCTGCGCCTGGCCATGGGCGCCGCGGCCCGGCAGCGTGCCGAGCTCTTTCCGTGGACGGCCTATGGCGAGAAATTGGTGCAGGCCTATCGGCGGATTACTTTGGGCATGTTATAGTGGGCGCCGATGCGCTTCTCGGTCGTGATCCCAACCTATAATCGCAAGCACACGCTGCGACAGTGCCTGGCCGCGCTGGCGCGGCAGGACTATGCTGACTACGAAGTCATCGTGGTCGATGATGGCTCGCGCGACGGCACCGACGCCATGTTGGCGGCCGAGTTCCCCACCATCCGCTATCTGCGGCAGGCCAACCAGGGCCAGGCCGTGGCGCGCAACCGCGGCATCGAGGCCGGCACGGGTGAGAGCGTAGCCTTCACCGATGATGACAACGTCGTGCCGGCCGACTGGCTGAGCCGCATGGCCGACGGCTTCCGCCGGCATCCGGAGGTGAGCGGTGTTGGCGGCCGGATGGAGCCGCCCGAGGCGGTCTGGCGCCGGAATGTGTTTGCGCGATTGGAATTGTGGACCACGCGCTACACTTATGGGCTGACGCCCGACCGGCCGGAGTTTGTGGCCGAGGGGCTGGAGGCGCCCGGGGCTACCAACAACTGCGCCTACCGGCGCGCGGTCCTGCTGGCCGTGGGCGGCTTTCATCCACAGCCCACACGCGTGGTGGTAGGAGAAGAACGGGAGATGCGCGAGCGCATGCTCGACGCCGGCTACCTCCACTATCTGTATGTGCCGACCGTGGCGCTGCACCTGCGCGAGTACACGCTGCGGGGCTTTCTGACCCAGTCCCTCGAGGCCGGGCTGGGCATCCGCCGCCATCGGGCGCGGCTGGCGCGTGGGCAAAAGCTGTGGCCGGAGGTCGCGCGCAGCCGGCGCGGGCGCTTCGCGGGCCTCCACGAAGCCTTGGCCGCCCGCGATGTGAAGCTGGCCGGCGCCATCGTGCTAGAGCGCCTGATCGCCATAATTGGGCGGCTGCTGCCGGAAGGGGCCGCCATTGGCCTCATACTGGCCATCAGCCGCCTGGGACGGCGGCGCGCATGACGGCTGCGCCTCCAGAATTTTCCCGCATGGCCCAGGTTACCGCGGAAGTCGAGGCGGCCACCTTCATCCGCGAGCTGGCGCACGGCTATCCGCGGGTGCTCAACGTGGGCCCCTCCTGGGGCCGCGACTATTACGCGCTCACCGAGGCCGGGCACACGGTGGTCAACCTGGATGTGGCGCCCCAAGCGCATTTGCCAAACCTGGTGCTGGCCAACATCGCCACCACAGCGCCCTTCCCGGCCAACAGCTTTGATGTCATTGTCATCGCCGAAGTGCTGGAACATATCTGGAATGATGGCGCTGCGCTGCGCGAAGCGCGGCGCCTGTTGAAGGACCAGGGCCGGATCATCGTGACCGTGCCGTTCTATAACGACGGCCCCGACTACCACGTGCGCATTCATTCGCCGCGCACCATCCGGCGGCTGCTCCAGGCCAATGGGTTTGAGGTCAGCGCCTACCTGGAACGCGGCGGCCTGATTACGTTTTCACTGCTGCTGGCGGCCGTGCGGCGCCTCGCGACGCCGTTTGGCCTGCGCGCGCGCGTGGCCGAGACCGTCATCCGCATTGATCGTTGGCTGGGGCGCCGGCGCCACCCGCTGCTGCGCTGGTCACCCTTCTATGGCTGCTACGCCGCCTGCGTGAAAAGCACGGCGGTCGACTTCGAGCAACTCAATGCCATCGATTTTGCGCATTAGGACCGCCGCCGTGAGCCGCTCGCCCGGTCCCGTCCGTGTGCTGCTCGTCGATCATGCCCCGGTGGCCGGCGGGGTCGAGATGATGATCCGCGACCTGCTGACGGCCCTTGACCCGGCGCGCGTGGCCCCCACCGTGGTCACCGACCGTGACAGCCCCATGCGCGGCCGCTTCAGCCCGGTGGTTCCGGAGGTGGCCCTGCCGCTCACGCGCCTCAAGCGCAACCCCATCGCCGGGCTGTCGCTGTTGGCCTCGGCGCTGCGGTTGGCGCGGGTGGCGCGCGCCACGCCGCCAGGGAGCGTCATCCAAACCTTTACCGCCCGCACTCACCTCATCGGCACGCTGGCGGGTCTGCTGGCGCGCCGGCCGGTGGTGTGGCGGCTCAACGACGACACCCTGCCGCCGCGTTTGGCGCGGGTCTTTGGCCGGGTACCCCGCCGCATCATTGCCGTGTCGGATCATCTGCGCCGGTTTTATCGCGGCACGCTCAACGTGACCGATATCATCCCCGACGGCGTGCCCCTGCCCACGCCCATGGACGGCGCCGCGGCGCGGGCCGCGTTTTCGCTGCCGCCCGACGCGCTCGTGGTGGCCCTGGTCGCGCGGCTGGTGCGCTGGAAAGGGCAGGCGGTCTTTCTGCGCGCGCTGGCGCAACTGGTCCCGCAGCACCCGGAACTGCGCGGACTGGTCGTGGGCGGCTGGTCCGACAGTGAAGACGTGCCCGGACCATTGGGCGGGGGCGAACCGTACCGGCAGGAGCTGCTGGCGCTGCGCGATGAATTGGGCCTCGCGGATAGGGTGGTGTTCACCGGCCACCAGGAGGCCCCCTTGCCCGTCTTTGCCGCCGCCACGATTGTGGCCCACACCTCCGTGCTGCCGGAGCCGTTTGGCCGGGTGATTGTGGAAGCCATGGCCGCCGGCCGGCCGGTGGTGGCCGCGCAGGCCGGGGGCGCGGCAGAGATTGTGGTGGCGGGTGTCACCGGCCTG
>CAYUYN010000320.1:0-4952 GCA_964449185.1 uncultured Anaerolineales bacterium
GATCAAGGCTCTTATCTTCGACTTCGGTGGCGTCCTCGTGCGCACGGAAGACTGGTCCGGCCGGCGCAAGTGGGAAGCGCAGCTCGGCCTGGCCGAGCGCATGCTGGATCAGACCGTCTTCAACTCCGAGACGTCCGCGCGCGCCTCGCGCGGCGAGCTGCCGGCCAGCGCCGTGTGGGCGCACGTGGCCGGCGCGCTCAAGCTGGACGCGGCCCAGCTCGACGAGTGCCGCCGCGACTTTTGGGCCGGCGACAAGCTCGACACGGCGCTGGTGGCGCTCATCCAGTCCCTGCGCCCGCGCTACCAGACCGCCATCCTCAGCAACGCCTGGAGCGACGCCCGCGAAAACTTTACGCGGCTGTTCGGCATGGATAAAGCCTTCGACACCCTGATCATCTCGGCTGAAGAGGGCCTGGCCAAGCCCGACCCGCGCCTCTACCGCCTGGCCGCCGAGCGCCTGGGCGTGCAGCCCAACGAGGCCGTGTTCGTGGACGACTTCATCGAAAACGTGGAGGCCGCGCGCGCCGTGGGCCTGCACGCCCTTCACTACCAGCCCGGCCTGGACGTGCGCGCCGCGCTGGAACGGCTGGGCGTGGTGGTGCCCGCGGCCGGCGGGCATCGGATGTAAAATCGTATGTGAGTGTGTGGGTGTGTGAGTAACACTCACACACCCACACACGCCTTCTGCAGCAGGACACGCTATGCCTCTAACCCTCTCCCTCGGCCAAATGCACGTCCACCTCGGCGAGCCCGAGGCCAACTACGAGCGCGTGCGCGCGTGGACGGCCGAGGCCGCCCGGCGCGGGTCGGGGCTGGTGCTGTTCCCGGAGCTGTGGTCCACCGGCTACGATTTGGATCACTGGCAGCAGCACGCCTCGCCGCCCGGCGCGGGAATGTTGGCGCGGCTGGCGGCGCTGGCGCGCGAGCACCATATCGCCGTGGGCGGCTCGGTGCTCGAGGCGCGCGACGGCCGGGCCTATAACGCCTTGGCCCTGTTCGATGCCTCCGGCCAACTGCTGGCCACCTATCGCAAGGTCCACCTGTTCCGGCTGATGGACGAAGAGAAGTGGCTGGCGCCCGGCGACCGGCTGGAGCTGGTGGAGGCCGATTGGGGCCCCACCGGCCTGGGCATCTGCTACGACCTGCGCTTCCCCGAGCTGTTCCGGGCCTATGCGCTGCGCGGCGCGCGGCTGGTGCTGCTGCCCGCCGAATGGCCCAGCCGCCGCGCCGCCCACTGGCACACCCTGCTGCGCGCCCGCGCCATCGAAAACCAGATGTTCCTGGCCGGCTGCAACCGCGTGGGCGAATCCAAGGGCGAGCACTTTGGCGGCGGCTCGGCCGTCATCGACCCGTGGGGTGAGGCCGTCATCGAGGGCGGCAGCGCCGAGGCCCTGCTCACCGCCGAGATCGATCTGGCCCAGGTCGACGCGGTGCGCCAGCGCATCCCGGTCTTTGAAGACCGCCGGCCCGATGTGTATGGCCAATAGCGCCGGCCCCCTCTCCCTCCCACTGCGCTGCGCTCCAGGGACAAGTGTCCCGCTACGCTCCGGGGATAGGTATCTCCTGGCCCGCGCCTCTGGGAAACCCAGACCCCAAGGGTTTTAAAAACCCTTGGGGTCTCGTCGTGGCCCACCCCACACCCCACCGAGATTCCCGTTATAATGCCGGGCGTACTGGGACACGCGGCGCAGGGAGCCTTCCTTGACCAGCGACGATACCTTTATCCAGGCCTTCGTAGATGAAGGCCTGGGCAATTCAGCCTACCTGGTCGGGTCGCACGCGGCCGGCACGGCGGCGTTGGTCGATCCGCTGCGCGACGTGGACCGCTACCGCTACGCCGCCGAGCAGCACAGCGTGCGCATCACGCACGTGCTCGACACCCACCTCCACAACGATTTCATCTCCGGGGCACGCGAGCTCGCCGCGCAAATCGGCGCCCAGGTGGCCGTCAGCGCGGCCGCCGGGCTGGGCTTCGAGCATCGCGCGCTGAGCGAGGGCGACGTCCTGCCTCTGGGCGCGGCCGAGGTGCGGGTGCTGGCCACGCCCGGGCACACCCCGGAGCATTTGTCCTTTCTGCTAAAGCCGGGCGAGCGCGATATGCCCCAGGCCCTGTTCAGCGGCGGCGCGCTCATTGTCGGCGGCGCGGCCCGCACCGACCTGCTCGGCCACGATGTGTGCGTGCCCCTGGCGCGCCAGCTCTACCACACCCTGCACGATAAATTGCTGACCCTGCCCGACGACGTGGCCGTCTATCCCACCCACGGCGCCGGCTCGTTCTGCGCCGCGCCCACCTCCTCGCGCCGCACCACCACCATTGGCCGCGAGCGCCGCACCAACCGCCTGGCGCAGGCGCGCGATGAGGATGAGTTCGTGGCCCTGGCGCTCAGTGGGCTGCCGTCTTACCCCGTCTACTACAAAGAAATCCGACCGATCAACCTGCGCGGCCCGCGCGTGCTGGGCGGCGTGCCCGTGCTGGCGCCCCTCAGCCCGGATGAGGTGCAGGCCCTCGTCGAGCGCGGAAGCCTGGTGCTGGACGTGCGGCCGCGCCTGACTTTTGCGGCCGGCCACCTCCCCGGCGCCTACGGCATCGAGCTCGATGCGCCCCTGGTCACCTGGGCCGGCTGGACCATCCCCTTTGGCGCGTCGCTGGTGCTGGTGGGCGACGAGGCCGCCGCGCGCGACGACGCCGTGCGCCAGCTCATCCGCATCGGGTACGACAACCTGCCCGGCTATCTCGCGGGCGGCGTCGACGCCTGGGCGCGCGCCGGCCTGCCCGTCGCGAGCATCACCAGCGTCACCGCCGCCGAGCTGCGCCAACGCCTGCGCGCCGGCCAGCCCCTGACCGTGCTCGACGTGCGCCAGGACTCAGAGTGGGAGGCCGGCCACATCCCCGGCGCCATACACATTGAAAACGGCCGCCTGGCCTGGGACCGCCTGCCCCTCGCGCCCGACCAGCCCATCGCCGTCCAGTGCGCCACCGGCACCCGCGCCATGACCGGCGCCTCCGTCTTAGCCCGCCGCGGCTTTACGAACCTGCTGCAAGTGGAAGGCAGCTTCAACGCCTGGGAGCGGCAGGGGTTTGAGGTAGAACGCGAGTGAGTGCGCTCACGTCCGTCCACTGGCTCCACCAGCACCTCGCCGACCCCAACCTGCGCGTCGTCGATGCGCGCTGGCGGGGCGATGGCAGTGGGCGCGCGCTGTATGACGCCGGCCATATCCCCGGCGCGGCGCACCTGGACTGGCACAGCGACCTCAACCACACGCGCGCCGGCGTGCGCGACCTGCTGCTGCCGCCGGACGACTTTGCCGCGGTGATGGCGGCGGCCGGCATCGGCGACGAGACGCGGGTGGTCGCCTACGCCGATGGCGACTACTCGGGCGCGGCCCGCGTGTGGTGGGCGCTGCGCTACTACGGCCACGCTCGGGTGACCGTGCTCGACGGCGGCCTGGACCAATGGCTGGCCGAGGGCCGCCCGTTGGAAACCACGCCGCCCGCCGTGCCGCGCGCCGTGTTCACCCCCCGCCCGCAAAACCACTGGCTGGCCACGGCCGCCGAGATCGAGCAGGCCGTGCAGGCCGGTGATCCCGGCGTGGCGCTGGTGGACACGCGCCCGCGGGAACAGTTCCTCGGGCAGGCCGTGTGGACCCCGCCGGGCAGCCGCTACCTCGACCCCAGCCAGCCCGCCATCGAGATCGGCGCGCGCGGCCCGGTGCGCGGCGGCCACATCCCCGGCGCCGTGCACCTGAACTCCTCAGCCAACCTCGACCCGCACACCTGGACCTACCTCCCGCCCGAGGCGCTGTCCGCCCGCGCGCTGGCCGCCGGCGTGCGCCCCGAGCAGCGCGTCATCACCTACTGCGGCGTGGGCATCTCCGCCTCCCTGGGCCTGTTTGCCCTGCACCTGGCCGGCTACCCCGACCTGGCGCTGTACGATGCCTCGTGGGAAGAGTGGGGCAGCGACCCCGCCAAGCCGGTTGAAAGAGGCGACTAAGCCCGCTCTAAGCTATCCTCTCCGTACTGTCCGGAAGTCAATTTGTCGAATTGGCTTTCCGCCCTAAGCGGCATAGAATTGGAACATCGGGCGCAGTGCTAAATCGTCGTCAGGCCTGGAGGAATGCGAGCAGATCGGCATTGATCTGGTCCTTATGGGTAGAGCACAGGCCGTGCGGCAAGCCCGGATAGACTTTCAGCGTGGAGCCTTTGACGATCTTGGATGAGGCCATGGCCGAGGCGCCGATCGGCACGATCTGATCGTCGTCGCCGTGCATGATGAGCGTCGGGACGTCGAACTGCTTGAGATCGTCAGTGAAGTCCGTCTCGGAAAAGGCCTGAATGCAATCGATGACGGCTTTGAATCCGGCCAGCATCCCTTGCAGCCAGAACGAATCCCGCAGCCCGGGCGAGACCTGAGAGTTTGGTCTGTTGGCGCCGTAGAAGGGCGCGCTGAGATCCTTGAAGAATTGCGAGCGGTCGGCGAGCACGCCGGCGCGGATTTGGTCGAACGCGTCGATTGGCAACCCGCCGGGATTGGCGGCCGTCTTCAGCATCAGAGGCGGCACCGCGCCGATCAGCACGGCCTTGGCCACACGTTTGGTGCCGTGGCGTCCGATATAGCGGGCGACTTCGCCGCCGCCCGTGGAGTGCCCGACATGGATCGCGTTCTTCAGGTCGAGCTTTTCCACGAGTGCCGCGAGGTCGTCAGCGTAGGTGTCCATTTCGTTGCCACTCCAAGGCTGGCCCGATCGCCCATGGCCGCGGCGGTCATGGGCGATGCAGCGGTATCCGCGGGCGCCCAGAAACACCATCTGGTCTTCCCAGGCGTCCGCACTCAGCGGCCAGCCATGGCTGAAGACCACGGGCTGTCCGCTGCCCCAGTCCTTGTAATAGATCTGCGTGCCGTCTTTCGTCGTGAGCGTGTTCATCGGTGCCTCCTTTTCAGTCGCAACGGTGG
>CAYUYN010000321.1:0-4929 GCA_964449185.1 uncultured Anaerolineales bacterium
CGATCGTCCCCACGTTGACGTGCGGCTGGCTCCGGTCGAATTTCTCTTTGGCCATAGGTCTCTCCCGAACTCTGCTGCTAGCTCAAGCCTGGCGCACACTCGCGCTCAGTGCGTGCTGATCGTATCCGCTTACCTTCGCCGCGCTCCGGCGCCATTGGCCGAGCCCTTGAGGGCTTCTTCGGCCAGGTGCTGCGGCAGCTGCTGGTAATGATGGAACTCCATGGTGTACACGCCGCGGCCCTGGGTCGACGAGCGCAGGTCGGTGGCGTAGCCAAACATCTCGGCCAGCGGCACCAGCGCCCGGATGGCCTGGGTGTTCTGCCGGGGCTCCATGCCTTCAATCTGCGCCCGGCGCGCGGCCAGGTCGCCCAGCACGTCGCCCAAGTAATCTTCGGGCACGATCACTTCCACCGCCATGATCGGCTCCTGGAGCACGGACCCGCCCCGCTGCATGCCTTCACGGAAGGCCATCGAACCGGCCGTCTTGAAGGCCATTTCGTTCGAGTCAACGTCGTGGGCCGAGCCGTCGAACAGGCTGACCAATATGTCCACCACCGGGTAGCCGCCCACGATGCCGCTTTCGGAAGCCTCGCGGATGCCCTTCTCGGTGGGGTTGATGAATTCCTTGGGGATCTTGCCGCCCACGATGTTGTTTTCAAAGACGATGCCGGAACCAGGCGCGCCCGGCTCCAAGGCAATGACCACGTGCGCGAACTGGCCGTGGCCGCCCGTCTGCTTGGCGAACTTCAGGTCCACCTTGGGCACGGCCCGGGTGATGGACTCCTTGTAAGCCACGCGCGGCCGGCCGACATTGGCCTGCACGCGGAACTCGCGCAGCATGCGGTCGACCAGCACCTCCAGGTGCAGCTCGCCCATGCCGGAAATCAGGGTCTGGCCGGTGGCCTCGTCGGACCGGACGTGGAAGGTGGGGTCTTCCTCGGCCAGCTTGCGCAGGGCCTCGCCCATCTTCTCCTGGTCGGCCGCGGTCTTGGGCTCCACCGCCACCTGGATGACCGGGTCGGGGAAGCTGATGGACTCGAGCACGATCGGGAAGTCCTGGTCGCTCAGGGTCTCACCGGTGAAGGTGTCCTTGAGGGCCAGCACGGCGGCAATATCGCCCGCTTCCACCTCGGTGACGTCTTCGCGGCGGTCGGCATACATGCGGATCAGGCGGCCGATGCGCTCGCGCTTGCCCTTGGTGGAGTTGAGAACGTTGGTGCCGATGCTGATCGTGCCGGAGTAAACGCGGAAGTAGGCCAAGCGGCCTACGTAGGGGTCGGAAACGATCTTGAAAACGAGGGCCGCCAGGGGCGCCTTGGGGTCCGGCGGACACTCAATCGGCTCTTCGGTCTTCGGGTTCATGCCCTTGACCGCGGGCACATCCAGGGGCGAAGGCAGGTACGCCACGACCGCGTCCAGCACGGCCTGCACGCCCTTGTTGCGCAGGGACGAGCCGCAGAAGACCGCGGTGACCTTGTTGGCCAGCACGGCGCGGCGCAGGGCGGCGCGCAGCTCGTCCAACGCAATGGTCTCGCCTTCCAGGTACTTGAGCGTCAGCGCGTCGTCGGTCTCGGCAATGGCCTCGACCATCTTGGCGCGGGCCTCGGCCACTTCGGCTTCCATCTCGGCCGGCACGGGCATGCGATTCATCTCTTTGCCCATGTCGTCGGCCCAGATAATGGCCTCGTTCGTCATCAGGTCCACCACGCCGCGGAAACCACCTTCACGGCCGATGGGCACCTGCATGGCAATGGCGGTGGCGCCCAGGCGGTCTTCGATGCTGCCCACCGAGCGCCGGAAGTCGGCGCCCACGCGGTCCATCTTATTAATGAAGCAAATGCGCGGCACGGCATAACGGTCGGCCTGGCGCCAGACCGTCTCGCTTTGCGGCTCGACGCCTTGGACCGCGTCAAAGACGACCACGCCGCCGTCCAGCACGCGCAGGGAGCGCTGCACCTCGGCGGTGAAGTCGATGTGGCCGGGCGTGTCGATCAGGTTGATCAGGTGCCCGTCCCACTCGGCCGTGACGGCCGCCGAGACGATGGTGATGCCGCGCTCGCGCTCCTGCACCATCCAGTCGGTAACAGTCGTGCCGTCATCGACGGACCCGATGCGGTGCGTCTTGCCTGTGTAGTACAGGACGCGCTCGGTCGTCGTGGTTTTACCGGCATCGATGTGGGCGATGATGCCGATATTGCGAACTTTCTCCAGAGGGTAATTGCCAGGCATCAGGATTCTCGCGCGATGATAAGCTAATCAGCTTGCCAGTCGCGCACGACCAGCAAGTTGGTCGCGCGTTACCAGCGATAATGGGCAAAGGCGCGGTTCGCCTCCGCCATCTTGTGGGTTTCTTCCTTCTTCTTGACCGCCGCCCCGGTGTTGTTGGCGGCATCCATCAGCTCGCCGGCCATCTTTTCGGCCATCGAGCGGCCCGCCCGCGAACGGGCGGCGCCCAGCAGCCAGCGCATGGCCAGGGTCTGGCGCCGGGCGGAAGAAACTTCCACCGGCACCTGATAAGTGGCGCCGCCGACGCGGCGGGGCTTGACCTCGATAATGGGGGCCACGTTCTTCATGGCCTGGTCCAGCACTTCCATCGCCTCACGCTTGGTGCGGTCGGCCACCAAGTCGAGCGAGTCGTACATCACCCGGGTGGCCACGCTCTTCTTGCCATCCCGCATCATGCGGTTGATGAAGTCCTGCAGCAGCAGGCTGTGAAAGCGCGCGTCAGGCGAAATGGTGCGTTTGGCGGGACGAGACCTGCGTGACATAGATCGGTAACTCCGTGAAGGCTGCTAAGTGCTAACCACAAACCGTCGGCGTGATAACGGGCCGCCGAGTCCCGTTCTTCCGTGACTCTTCGACCCGTTTCCCGTTAGGGGGTCGGCGAACTACTTCTTGGCTGGGGCCGCGGCCCCGGCCTTGGGGGCCTTGGGGGCCTTGGGCCGCTTGCCGCCATACTTGGAGCGGCCCTGGCGGCGCGCCTCGACGCCGGTGGTGTCGAGACTGCCGCGCACAATGTGGTAACGGACGCCCGGCAGGTCCTTCACCCGACCGCCGCGCACCAGCACCACCGAGTGCTCCTGGAGCGAGTGACCCTCACCCGGGATGTAAGCGGTGACTTCCAGGCCGTTGCTCAGGCGCACGCGGGCGACCTTGCGCAGAGCCGAGTTCGGCTTCTTGGGGGTCTGGGTGCGCACCACGGTGCAGACGCCGCGCTTCTGCGGCGCGCCCTTGGGCTGCTGCGTGCGGCGCTGCTTGTTGGTGTTGTAGGTGTACTGCAGGGCCGGCGCCTTGCTCTTTTCCTTCTTGGCTTTGCGACCCTTGCGAACCAGTTGGTTGATCGTTGGCACGCTGACTCTCCCAGAATTAATCCGAGCGCACACACCCGCTTGTTCGGGCATTTGGCGGAAAGTGAGGCCACCGTATTTTCCCGGTGGCCTCACCGTGTACTATGCGTATTCAAGTTGTGCTCGCCGAACTGCGGGCTCACACAGTTCCAGTACTCAAGGACGGACAGTTTACCACATAAAAAGCGCGCCTGTCAAGGCTGCGCACAGCCCCAAGAGGCTATAAAAGACGGCCAACGGCCGTCAAAAGCACAACCCCAGGGGTGGGACGGCGGTTTTGCAGCCGCCCCACCCCTGTTTGGGCTAATCTTCGCTCAGGCTCAACAGGCCCACACCCGGTCGGGGCGTGCGCGCCTTCTCTTCTTCCTTGCCGAAGCGCACCACGTCGCCGCCCTCGACCATGGCTTCGACCACCAGGCCCAGGCTCTGGAGCTCCTTCACCAGCACCCGGAAGGAGGCCGGGATGCCCGGCTCCTCGATCGGCTCGCCCTTGATGATCGATTCGTAGGTTTTCACGCGGCCCTGGACATCGTCCGACTTGACCGTAAGCATTTCCTGCAAGGTGTGCGCCGCGCCGTAGGCTTCCAGCGCCCACACTTCCATCTCGCCGAAGCGCTGGCCGCCGAACTGGGCCTTGCCGCCCAGGGGCTGCTGCGTGACGAGCGAGTAAGGGCCGGTGGAGCGGGCGTGTACCTTATCCTCGACCAGGTGGGCGAGCTTGAGCATCAGGATAATGCCCACGGTCACCGGCTGGTCAAAGCGCTCGCCGTTCTTGCCGTCGTACAGGGCCTGCTTGCCCAGGATGGGCAGCGCCTGGTTGGCCTCCAGGGCAATGGCTTCGGCCCGCTTGCGCAGGTCTTCGCCTTCCCAGCGATTGCCCTTGTGGCCATTCTCTTCCATCCACAGCCGCAGGCAGATGTCGATGGCGCGCGCGTCCTTGGGGCCGCGCTCCGCCACCGGGGTCTCGCTGTCTTCGAACACCAGCACGTCGTTCGGGTCGTGGCCCTGGTCACGCAGCCACTCGGCCGCGCCGGCGCGGCGGGCGTACTTGTCGCTGGTGGCCAACAGCTCGCGGCTGTACTTCTTGCCGCGCAGCCACTGATCCAGGTACAGCCGGCGGGCTTCGCCGTCGTCTTCGATGCCTTCGGGGTCGTAGCCCTGCTCGGCCAGCCAGGCCCAGGCCGCTTCGGTGATCTCGCCCCAGGCGCGGTCCACCAGCCAGGCGCGGGCCAGCTCGGCTTCGATCTCCAGCTCGCGGGCGCCGTCAAACACCGGCGTCACCGCGCGGAAGCCCAGCCGCTCGGCCGCCCAACCCAGGTGCGTCTCCAAGATCTGGCCGATGTTCATGCGGCCAGGGACGCCCAGCGGGTTGAGGATGATGTCGATAGGCGTGCCGTCTTGCAGGAAGGGCATATCGGCAATCGGCACCACGCGGGAGATAACGCCCTTGTTGCCGTGGCGGCCGGCCATCTTGTCGCCCTCGGTCAGCTTGCGGCGCTGGGCCACCGAAACGCGCACCATCTTGTCCACGCCGGCAGGCAAGTCGCGGTGTTCGTCGCGCGTGAAGATCTTCACGTGGACC
>CAYUYN010000322.1:0-1336 GCA_964449185.1 uncultured Anaerolineales bacterium
CGTGGGCGTGACCCTGGCGGAGGCCATCCGCGGCATACGGCTGCTGCTGGGCCGCATGCTGCCCGAGGGCACCTTGCAGCAGGCGGGCCTGTTCACCGTGCCGACCTCGGTGCAGGTGGGCATCGCCATCCTCATTCCCGTGTTGGTCGTGGGCGTTTCGGTGTGGCTGTACCTGGAAAGCGGCCGCAACGAGCAGTACGTTTCGGCGCTGAGCGCGGCGCAGTATGCGGTGGCCTCGGGGCGCGCCGCGCCCGACGAGCTGAGCGCCCGCCCCCACTGGGAAGCGGCCTTGAACTGGCTGGCCCAAGCAGACACGCTCCGCCCGGCCCAACCCGACGTGGCCATCCTGCGCCAGGAGGCCCAGGCCAAACTGGACGCGCTGGACTGGGTGACGCGCCTGGACTTCCAGCCGCTGCTGCCGCTGGGGCTGGGCCGCGACGCGCACATCAAGCAGATCCTGCTGGCAGGCTCGGACGTCTACGCGCTGGAAGAGACGCGCAACCAGGTGTACCGCCTGATGCCTATCGCGGGCGGCGAAGGCTACACCATCGACGAGGGCTTCAACTGCGCGGGCGGCCGGCCCGTGCGCGACGTGAACGTGGGCCAACTGGTGGACATCGCCCTCATCACCGGCGCGGGCGCGATTGCGGGCGATACGGTGCTGCCGGCGGGGAGCACGGTGGTGGTGGCCTTTGACACCCTGGGCGCGCTGCTGTACTGCGCGCCGGGCATCGAGCAGCCTTATGCCAGCTACCTGACCGCGCCCGACACTGGCTGGATCCGTCCGCTGGCGCTGGAGATGTACACCGACCGGCTGTATGTGCTGGACCCGGGCGCCAGCGACATCTGGCAGTATCAGTCGTCCGGCGGCGCCTTTGCCCAGCCGCCCTCGCGCTACTTCACGGCCGTCTCGTACGACTTCACCGACGTGATTGACTTCGCTATCGCGGGCGGCGATGTGTTCCTGCTGCACAAGGACGGGAGTGTGTCCACCTGCACGCGCCAGGTGGCCGGCGGCGCGCCCACCTGCACCGAGGTGGCGCAATACACCGACAACCGGCCCGGCGGTGGCGTGACCGACACCCTGGCCGGCCTGGCCGCGCCCAGGCTGTTGACCTTTGACCCGCCGCCGGAGCCGTCGCTGTACCTGTTGGATGGCAATGCGTCGGCGCTGTATCAGCTCAGCCTGAAGCTGAGCCTGGTGCGCCAGTACCGGCCGTTCTTCCCCCTGCCCGCGCCCATCAGCGCCGTGGCCTTCGACCCGGCCAAGCGCTTCTACGTCGCCGCCGGCGACAATGTGTACCTGGCCGGCAGGCCGTAAACCTTTTGGTCAACG
>CAYUYN010000322.1:1436-3570 GCA_964449185.1 uncultured Anaerolineales bacterium
CGGTCCGCGTGACCAACCAGTTTACAAGGCGTTCTTCGCTCCGCAGCCGCTCGCTCTGGCTGTTTGTGCTGCCGGGCAGCCTTTTGGGCTGCCTGCTGGCCCTGCCGTTGGCGGCGCTGTTGTGGCGGGCGGTCACCAGCGGCGCGCTGGGCCAGGCGGCTTCGCCCGCGGCGCTGGCGGCGCTGTGGTTGAGCGTGCTGACGGCCAGCCTGAGCACCCTGCTGGCCCTGTTCACCGGCACCCCCCTGGCCTATGTGCTGGCGCGCTGGCCGGTGCGCGGGCGGCACTGGCTGGAGCTGCTGGTGGACCTGCCCGTGGTGCTGCCGCCCTCGGTGGCCGGGTTGGCGCTGCTGATGGCCTTTGGCCGGCGCGGCGTGCTGGGCGGCGCGCTGGAAGCGGTGGGACTGACCCTGCCGTTTACCACGGCGGCGGTGGTGCTGGCGCAGACCTTTGTGGCCGCGCCGTTTTTCGTGCGCGCGGCCCGCATCGGTTTTGCGGCCGTCGACGTCCACCTGGAAGAAGCCGCCTACACCGAAGGCGCCAACCCCTGGCAGTTGTTCCGGTACATCATGCTGCCGCTCAGCGGGCGCGCCCTGGCCGCCGGGCTGGTGCTGTGCTGGACGCGGGCTTTGGGCGAGTTCGGCGCGACCATCCTCTTTGCCGGCAACCTGCCCGGCCGCACCCAGACCATGCCCCTGGCCATCTACCTGGGCTTTGAGCAAAACCTGGCCCTGGCCCTGGCGCTGTCGGCGCTGCTGCTGGTGGCTTCGGCGGTGGTGCTGGGCGTGCTGCGGCGGTTGGAAAAAGAGTAATTAGTAATTTGTAACTGGTAACTGGTAATTGAGTAGACCACCACGATTGGAGGGACAATTACGAATTACCAATTACCGCTCTTCCCCCTCCTTGCGCAATCCCCCGCCCCTCACTACAATACCCCCCTTACCATGAGCACACGTTGGACGAGCAAGTACGTCATCGGCCTGACCGGCAACATCGCCACCGGCAAGAGCGTGGTGCGCAAGATGCTGGAGCATCTGGGCGCGTTTGGCATCGACGCCGACACGCTGTCGCACCAGGCCATCGGCAAGGGCGGGCCGGGCTATGCGGCCGTGGTGGAGCTGTTTGGCAGGTGGCTGCTCAACGACGACGGCCAGATCAACCGCAACAAGCTGGCGCGGATTGTGTTTGCCGACCCCGACACCCTGGCGCGGCTGGAAGGCATCATCCACCCCATCGTCGGGCAGGGCATCGACTTCCTGGCCAGGCGCACCCAGTCATCGGTGGTGGTGATCGAGGCCATCAAGCTGCTCGAGTCGGGCCTGGCGCGCGACTGCGACGCCGTGTGGACCGTGCACGTTCCGGAGGCCATGCAGGAAACGCGGCTGGTGAACAAGCGCGGCATGCACCACGCCCAGGCGCGCCAGCGCATCACAGCGCAGGGCTCGCAGGCTGAAAAGCTCAAGGCGGCGCGCGTCACCATCGACAACAGCGGCAGCTTTGAGGACACCTGGCTGCAGGCGCAGGCGGCCTTCAACAAGATCATGCGACCGACGCCGTCGATGTCGCAGATCACCACGCAGGGCGTGAAGACGGTCAGCCCGGCGACCGCGGCCGCGACGGTGAGCGTGCGGCGCGGCATGCCCAGCGATGCGTCCGCCATCGCCGCCTTCATTAAACAGGCCAGCCACGGCAAGATCAGCCTGACGCGCGCCGAGGTGATGGCAGCCTTTGGCGACAAGGCCTACTTCCTGGCCGACTATAATGGCAATCTGGCGGCGCTGGCCGGCTGGAAGGTGGAAAACCTGGTGGCGCGCGTGGACGAGGTGTACGTGAACACGCAGACGCCGCTGGACCGGTTGGTGCCGCCGCTGATTGACGCGGTGGAGAACGCCGCGCGCGAGCTGCAAAGCGAAGCGGCCCTGGTGTTCGTGCCCAACCCGCTGGTGGGCGCCGCCGGCCAGGCGCTGGCCAGCCGCGGCTTTGCGGCCCAGCCGCCCGACAAGCTGGGCGTGGCCGCCTGGGTGGAAGCGGCCAAAGAGTCGATGCCGGCCGGCTCGTCGCTGTTATTCAAGAGGTTGCGCGAAGACCGCGTCCTGCGGCCGATCTAA
This sequence comes from uncultured Anaerolineales bacterium, assembly GCA_964449185.1. Lineage (GTDB taxonomy): Bacteria > Chloroflexota > Anaerolineae > Anaerolineales > UBA6663 > CAYUYN01. The sequence goes on from CAYUYN010000322.1 coordinate 3,545, forward strand.
AAATGCGTCCGTAGGGGCACCCCCCC
>CAYUYN010000322.1:3670-4925 GCA_964449185.1 uncultured Anaerolineales bacterium
TGGGCGCCGTCCCGATTGGTAGAGGAGCACCAAACGTATGCATCAAGTAACCACGTGGGCCAAAACCCACCCGCGCCTGGCGGCCTGGATTGTGCTGGCGCTGGGCATGGACCTCATGGTGGCCTACGAAGCACGCAGCGTGGGCCTGCTGCCGGGCCAATGGGTGGCCTTGCTGGTGGCGACGACCCTGGTGGCCGGACTGTGCGTGTGGATCATCGGCTGGGAAGACGACGACGAAGACGAGGCGCCGACCGAGGCGCCGACGGAAGCGAAGGCCGAGAAGGCGAAGTAAGAGGTCGGAAGTCAGAAGGGGGAAGTCAGAGGCGGAAGGAACATGAACGCCGGGTCGAGGCCCGGCGTTTTTTGTTGCCGGTAGTTGTGCGTTCGCACATAGGCACCCTCTCCCAGCGGGAGAGGGACGGGGTGAGGGAGAGCTCTTATAGTCACCGCGCCTCACGCGCTATAATCCCCCCCGCATGTCCGCCTCACCCCCCACCCACAGCGACAAAGCCGCCCTGCGCGGCGAGCCCTCCTACGTGTGGCGCGCCGGCCAGGAGCGCCGCCTGGCGCTGATGGCCGGCGCGGCCCCGCGCCTCAGCGAACAGCCGCCCGCCACGGTGCTGGAGAACGGCTGCGGGCTGGGCGCCTACATCGGCCCGCTGCGGCGCTTTACCCCCGACGTGCACGGACTGGAATATGAGTTTGACCGCGCCGTGGAGGCCGGCCGGCGTCACCCGCCCTCGCTGATGGTGTGCGCGGCCGGCGAGCACCTGCCGTACCCGGCCGAGGCCTTTGACGTCATTATCTCCAACGAGGTGCTGGAACACGTTCAGGACGCCCGCGCGGCCGTGGCCGAGATGGTGCGCGCCCTGCGGCCGGGCGGGCGCATATTGCTGTTCTGCCCCAACCGCTGGTACCCGGTGGAGCAGCATGGCATCTACTGGCGCGGCCAATATATCTTCGGTAATATCCCCCTGGTCAACTACCTGCCCGCTGCGCTGCGCAACCGCCTCGCGCCGCACGTGCGCACCTACACCGGCCACGGTCTGCGGCGGCTGTTCGCCGGCCTGCCCGTGCGCATTGTCCAACATCGGCGCATCTTTGGCGGCTATGACAACCTGGTGCGGCGGCTGGGGCCGCTGGGGCGTTTCATCCGCTGGGCGCTGCACACGGCGGAGAAGACGCCGCTGAGTGTGTTGGGGCTGTCGCACTTCTTGGTCGCTGAAAAACGATGAGCTAGAAAACCTCAGCCACG
>CAYUYN010000323.1:0-4904 GCA_964449185.1 uncultured Anaerolineales bacterium
ATTGTACGTTCCCCACGCGGGCAGTACAATGAGCGCATTATCCTGGCCAACCGTCACCTAAATCAGTGAAGAGCGCTCGCCCGCTCGCAACCGCGACGACGCGCCGCAGGCCGCGGGCGGCCATCCGCGCAGGGTTGGCCTGACCAGCAGGAGGAAGTTCCATGGCTCGTGCATCCAAACGCCCGCTGACGCGGCGCGGTTTTCTCAGGGCGGCCGGCTTGGCCGCCGGGGCCTACGCCGCCGCGCCCCTGCTCGGCGCCTGCGCGGGCGCGGCCAGTGACCCGGTCAAGATCGGCCTGCTGCTGCCGTACTCGGCCGGTTACGCCGCCTTGGGTGTCAGCATCGAAAATGGCCTGCGCCTGTACCTGGAAGAGACCGGCAACGAAGCCGGCGGCCGGCTGCTGGCGATTATCACCGAAGACGAGGGCGCCACCCCCGACGAAGCCACGCCCAAGGCCAAAAAGCTGGTCGAGCAGGACGAAGTCGACCTCATGGCCGGCATCGTCAGCTCGGGCGTGCTGCTCGCTTTGCGCGATTATTTCATCGCCAACGAAAAGCTGCTGGTGTGCGCCAATGCCGGCTCCAACGTCATGAGCCGCGCGAACAAAACCCCGTACGTCTGGCGGACCTCGTTTACGAACTGGATGCCAAGCTGGCCGGTGGGCGGCTGGGCGGCGGCCAACATTGGCAAGCGCGCCGTCATCAGCGTGCCCGACTATGCCGCCGGCAACGACACCATCGCTTCGTTCTCGAACGCCTTCGAGGCCGCCGGCGGCACGGTGGTGTTCACCCAGAAGACACCGTTCCCCAACATCGGCGATCCGGCCCCCTTCATCACCGAGCTCGCCAATATTGACGCCGACTTTCTCTACTGCTTCTATAGTGGCGGCCAGGCGGTAACGTTCCTCAAAGCCTACGACGAGTTTGGCCTGTCCGACAGCCTGCCGCTCTTTTGCTCCGGGTTCATGGTGGAAGAAGACGTGCTGCCGGCGCACGGCGCCGCGGCCCTGGGCGTGCGCAGCGGCCTGCACTGGGCGCTGGGCCTCGACAACCCGGAAAACACAAAATTCAAGGCCGCCTACCAGGCCAAGTACAACACGCTGGCCGATGTCTTCGCGGTACAGGGCTACGACACCGGCCGCGTGATTGTGGAAATGCTCAACGCCACCCAGGGCGACACCGACAGCGCCAAGCTGATCGATGCGCTCGACGGCATCAGCTTTGCCAGCCCGCGCGGCCCGTTTGCGCTGGATGCCGCCACCCAGGCCCCGCGCCACCACATCTACCTGCGCGAGGTGCAGAACGTCGACGGCGCGCCGCACAACGTGGTGCTGGACGACCTGGGCGAGGTCGTCGACCCGGGCGACGACTCGAAGGGGTAGGCGGTCGCGGCGGCCTCGGGCGGACCTCCACCTGCCAGGTCTCACCGGCCTGGCAGGTTTTTCACTCAACGGACGCATGGAAAACTTCCTCACCCAACTGCTCAACGGGCTGGTCACCAGCATGCTGCTCTTTATCATGGCGGCCGGGCTGTCGTTGATCTTTGGGCTGATGGACGTCATCAACCTGGCGCATGGGGCGTTCTACTTGCTCGGCGGCTATGTGGGTTTGTCCATCGTCCACCGCTTCGGGAGCTTCTGGCTGGCGCTGGCGCTGACGCCCGTGATCGTCGGTGCGGCCGGCCTGCTGCTGGAATACTTTCTGCTGCGGCGCTTGTATGGCCGCCAGCGACACCTGGAGCAGGTGCTGCTGACCTTTGGCGTGACCCTGGTCATAGTAGATGCCACGCGCGCGGTGTGGGGCGCGTTTGTGGAAGCCGTGCGCGTGCCGCCGCTCCTGGCGGGCCAGGTGGCGGTCTTCGATCTCCAGTTCCCGATGTATCGCCTGGCCGTCATCGGCTTTGGGCTGGCCCTGGCGCTGGCCTTGTGGCTACTCATCGAGCGCACGCGCCTGGGCGCCGTCGTGCGCGCGGGGGTATCCGACGCGCAGATGGTCAGCGGCCTGGGCATCGACGTCAACCGCGTCTTCGCCGGGGTCTTTGGCCTTGGCACGGCCCTGGCTGGGCTGGCCGGGGTCATTGGGGCGCCGGTCTTCAGCCTCTATCCCGGGCTGGATTCGGAAATCCTCATCCTGGCGCTGGTCGTGGTGGTGGTCGGCGGCCTGGGCGCGCTCAAGGGCGCCTTCTTTGGCAGCCTGGTCATTGGCCTGGCCGATACGTTTGGCAAGGCGCTGGTGCCGGAATTCTCGCGCTTTCTGCTCTTCGCCGTCATGGCGCTCATCCTCCTGGTGCGCCCATCCGGTCTGTTTGGCCAAAAGGCCGGCTAGGCCGTGGCCACTCTGGCGCGGCGCTGGACCAGCGTGCGGCAGTGGGGGGCGCGCCATGGGCGCGTGTGGGTGGCGCTGGCCGCCCTGCTGGCGGTGGCCTACCCCTTGCTGGCGCGGCGCTTTTACATCACCCTGGCCGAAGATGTGCTCATCTACGCCATCTTTGCCCTCAGCCTCGATTTGCTGCTAGGCTACACCGGCCTGACCTCGTTTGGCCACGCCGCCTTTTTCGGCCTGGGCGCTTATACCCTGGCCTTCGCGGCCACGCGGTTGGGCCTCACCAACCTCCTGGCCACTGTTCCCCTCGTGCTGCTGTGTACAGGCCTCGCGGCCGCCGCCATCGGCAGTCTGGTGCTGCGCACCAGCGGCCTCTACTTTCTGATGGTGACCCTGGCCATCGCGCAGATGCTGTTCAGCGTGGCCCTCAACTGGACGGCCGTCACCGGCGGCTCGGATGGGTTGCCCGGTGTGCCGCGGCCATTGATCGGCCTGGGTCCCCTCACTTTCACCTTCAGCAGCCGCGCGGGTTTTTTCTACCTGCTCGTGGTTGCCTTCGGCGTTGTGTGGTGGCTGCTGCGGCGCATCACCAGCAGTCCTTTCGGCCTGGCGCTGCGCGGCATCCGCGACAACGAGCCGCGCATGCGGGCGCTGGGCTACAACACGTTTCGCTACAAGCTGGCGGCCTTTGTCATCGGCGGGATGCTGGCCGGGCTGGCCGGCATGCTCCTGGCGCATTCGGCCGGCACCGCCTCGCCCGAGAACCTGTACTGGACGACGTCGGGTCAGGCGCTGATCATGCTCATCGTGGGCGGGTCGGGCACGCTGCCCGGGCCGGTGTTGGGCGCGCTGACCGTGCGCCTGCTGCGCAACTTCATCAGCAGTGCCACCGATCGCTGGGAAACCTTGATGGGGGTGGTCTTCATCTTATTCGTGCTGTTTGCGCGGCGGGGTCTGGCAGGGCTTCTTTTCGGCTCGCGGGAGCGGCGCGAGTGACTGCGGCGCGAGTAACTGTGCTGCGAATGAGTGCGCTGCGCGTGGAGGGCCTGCGCAAGGACTATGGCGGCCTGACGGCCCTGCGCGACGTGGCGCTGGAGGCGCAGCCGGGCGAACGCCGCGCTATCATTGGCCCCAACGGCGCAGGCAAGACCACCCTCTTCAAGCTCATCGCCGGCGAGGTAGCGCCGACTCGCGGCCGCGTCTTGTTCGACGGGCGCGACATCACCGCGCTGCCGGTACACGCCCGTGCCAACCTCGGCTTGGCCCAGACCTTTCAGCGCAACAACCTGTTCCTGGACCTCAGCGTGCTCGACAACTTATGCCTGGCGGTGCAGCACCACCGCGGCGTGGCGGCGCAGATGCTGCGGCCGGCGGCGCGTTACCCGGCCGTAGTGGCGGAGGCCGAAGCCTTGCTCGAACAACTGGGCCTGCACGAACAGCGTCGCCAGCCCGCCCGCACGTTGGCCTACGGCCAACAGCGCGCCCTGGAAGTGGCGCTGGCCCTGGCCACCGAGCCGCGTCTGCTGCTGCTGGACGAACCCACTGCCGGCATGTCGCCGGCCGAGACAGCCGAGATGCTCCGCTTCCTGGCCGCGCTGCCGCGCACCCTGACCATGCTGATTGTGGAGCACGACATGGACGTGGTCTTTTCTCTGGCCGACCGCCTGACCGTGCTGCACGAGGGCCAGATCATCGCCGAGGGCAGCCCGGCCGAGGTCCGCGCCAACGCGCGGGTGCAGGCCATTTACCTGGGCACGGCAACCTGAGTCAACATGCTCACGGTCGACGACTTGCACAGCTACTATGGCGAGAGCCACATCCTCCAGGGCGTGTCGTTTCACGTGCGCGCGGGTGAGATCGTGGCGCTGCTGGGCCGCAATGGCGCGGGCAAAACGACCACGATCAATTCCATCATCGGCTTTGTGCCGCCGCGCAGTGGGCGGATCACGCTGGGTGAGGTCCAGGTGGCGGGCCTGCCGCCGCACCGTATCGCGCAGCTTGGCGTGGGTCTGGTGCCGCAGGGACGCGGCATCTTCCCCACGCTCACCGTGCGCGAGAATATCACCCTGGCCGCGCGCAAGGCGAGCGCGAGCGGCTGGACGCTGGAACGCGTTCTATCCACGTTTCCGCCGTTGGCCGCGCGCCTAAAACACTTTGGGTCGCAGTTGAGCGGCGGCGAACAGCAGATGCTGTCCGTGGCGCGCGCGCTGATGCTCAACCCGCGCCTGCTGCTCCTGGACGAGCCGTCGGAAGGCCTCGCCCCGCTCATCGTGGCCGAGATCGGGCGCGTCGTAACGTCCCTCCGCCGCGACGGCCTGGCCGTGCTGCTGGTGGAACAGAACTTGTCACTCGCGCTCGGTCTGGCCGACCGGGTCTACGTGATGAATAAGGGGCGGATGGTATACGCGGGGACGGCGGCCGAGCTGCAGGCCAACGACGAGGTAAAGCGGAGTTTCCTGGGTGTCTGAAGAAAAGTGATTGGCAATTGACAGGTCAAATTCCCCTGGGTTCTCCAACGCAAACCGGCCGACTCTGTGAGATACTTAACCCACGCAAAGACCTGGCGCATTTGCGCCCGTTAG
>CAYUYN010000324.1:0-4886 GCA_964449185.1 uncultured Anaerolineales bacterium
CGGGCGGGCCGTCGCGGTAGGGCCGGGCTCGGCCGGCGTGGCGCTGGCCGACGGCTGCTCGGTGGGCAGGGCCGGCTGCCCGGCGCAAGCGGCCAGAAAGCCGGCGCAAACCAGCAGCGCAAGCACATGTTTTTTTGACATAGGGTTCAGCCTCCATCGGCGCACCGGTACATTCCATCAATAAGACGCGGGGGCGCACGGCGCGGTTCCCATCCAGCTTTGGCTGGCCGGGGCCGGCCCTCTCCCTCCCACTCCGCTGCGCTCCGGGGACAAGTGTCCCCTGGCCGCGAAAACCAAAGGCGCGGGCCAGGAGACGCGCAGCGGAGGGGGCAGGCCGCCTTCATGCTCCGGCCGCGAATGAGAATGCCCTGACGGTACCAAGGGCGGTTACGCACTTTGCCGCGCTTCTGGGTACAATAGGCTCTTGAAGAAGGACATCACCCATGCCAGACCAACCGACCTTTGTAAAGGGGCGCCTGTCGCGCCGGGGAAGGACCCGGCTGCAGCGGATTTTCGCCCTCCTATACGGCATTTTTGCCAAGGTGGAGGTCTTTGGGCTGGAGCACCTGCCGCCCGGCGGCGTGGTCATCACCACCAACCACAACAGCCGCATGGACCCCCCGCTCATTTTTCTCACCCTGCCCTCCGACCGCAAAATGACGGTGTTCAATGCCGACTCTTACCGGCGCAACCCGTTTTTCCGGTGGATCCTCGAGCTGGTGGGCGTCATTTGGGTCAGCCGCGGCGCCACCAGCCCTTCTACCATTAAGGCCGCCATTCAGGCCCTGCGCGGCGGCAGCATCCTGGGCATTGCTCCGGAGGGCATGCGCAGCACCAGCGGCGCCCTTATCGAAGGCAAGACCGGCGCCGCCTACCTGGCCCTGGCCGCCGGCGTGCCCGTGGTGCCCTGCGCCCTGACCGGCACCGACAAGCTCGGCTGGGCCATGCGCCACTTTCGGCACATCACATTGACCGTCACTTTTGGCCCGGCTTTCGTGCTGGCCGAGCCGGGCAAGCGCGCCCGCACCGACCCGGAAAAGCTGGGAGAAGCCGCCACCGAGATCATGTGCCGCATCGCCGCCGTCCTGCCCCCTGAATACCGCGGCCTCTACGCCGACCACCCTCGCCTCAAGGAACTGCTGGCCGCCCCGCCTCAGCCGCTGCCCGCGGCCCGCGCGGCAGCGCCCCGCGACCCGGCTCAGTCAAGCGCAGCTTAAGCCTACCGCCCGCGCCCGGCCTTGACGGGGCAGTGGGAGGCGCGCGGGAAACTTGACGCTGGTCAGCCAGTAGTTCACAAACAAAAACGGGGTGGGCGGGGCCGGGCAATGCCCGGCCCCGCTCACCCCGTTCGTATATTAACGAATAGCCGCTTACTCGAACAATTCCCCCACCGGGCACGCAAAACCCGGGATCAGCGCACCGCCATCCAGGGAATCAGCGGCCGACAGCGTGACAGTTTGACTGGCAGAGCGGTAAACCGCCACCTTGCGCTGGTCGGGGTAAATAATCCACACCTGCCGGGCGCCGGCGGCGAAGTATTCATCCACTTTCTGCACCACTTCGCCCGCGGCGTCGTTCGGCGAAACGACCTCGACCGCCAGGTCAGGGGCGCCGGGGAAGTAACCCTTAACCCGCCCCGTTTGGGCCACGCGGCCCTCGGATACAAAAGACACATCCGGTGCGCGCACCGTATCTGGGTTGCGCGACAGAATGAAGCCGGTCTCAGCCCCCAGGACCCGGCCGAGGCCGTGGCTGCGCACGTATTGGCGCAGACGCATGCTTAGCTCCCCAACAATGTCGCCATGCTCAAAACCAGTGGGAGGCATTGTTCGCAGTTCCCCCTTCACAAGCTCAAACCGCTGGCCCATGCCCGTCGGCAGTCGGAGCAATTCTTCCGCCGTCATGGTCTGGGCCGCGACCGTCGCTGCCATGGTGCTTACACGCCTCCGTACAACTGCCGGTGGATGACACTCAACGCCCGCACCTGCTCGTCCGCGTGGTAGGACGAGCGCACCAGCGGCGCGCACTCCACCCAGCGGAAGCCCAGGTCTTCCAACGCATAGCGCTTGAGGTCCTTGAACTCGTCCAGGGTGTAATAGCGGTCGATGGGCAGGTGGCGCTTGGACGGCTGCAGATACTGCCCGACCGTCAGGATATCCACGCCCCACGAGCGGATGTCGGCCATGGTTTCCTTCACCTCGTCCAGGGCCTCGCCCAGGCCCAGCATGAGGCCGCTCTTGGTGAGCACTTCCGGGTCCAGCGCCTTGGCCTGCGACAGCGTGGCGCGCGCCCACTCGTAGCGGTCCTGCGGCTGCACCACCTTGAAGAGCCGCGGCACGGTCTCCACGTTGTGGTTGAGGATCTCCGGCCGCGCGTCCATGACGATCTTCAGCGCGTCGCGGCTGCCCTTGAAGTCGGGGATGAGCACCTCGATCGAGCAGCCGGGGTGGATCGCGCGGATGCGCTTGATCACCAGGGCAAAGATGGGCGCGCCGCCGTCGGCCCGCTCGTCGCGGTTGACGCTGGTGATGACGGCGTGCTTGAGGTCCATGGACTTGATGGCCTCCGCCACGCGGTTGGGCTCGTCCCAATCGAGCGGGCCGGGCCGGCCGTGCTTGATGTCGCAGAAGGCGCAGGTGCGGGTGCAGACATCGCCCAGCATCAGGAAGGTGGCCGTGCCCCGGCCCCAGCAATCGCCGATATTCGGGCACATGGCCTCTTCGCACACCGTGTGCAGGGTCTGCGAGCGCATCAAGCCGCGCAGCCGCTCGTAGGTCTCGCCGCTGGGCGCGCGCACTTTAAGCCACTCTGGCCGCCGCTGCGGCCGCGGCGCCTCCACCTCGTCTAATGGGATCAGCCGATCCCGTGTCGGTTCCGTAATAGGCATACCCGGACTCCTCAGCGCGGCGGCACGCGCCGCCTATGGAAATTGTACCCTAGAAGGGTATAATTTCCCCCACGTATTCTCCAGGCACCATTTGGGATAGGAACTCAATGAACTACCGTCGTCTTGGCAAAGCAGGTCTCAAAGTCAGCGAGTTGTCGTTAGGCGCGTGGGTGACGTATGGCGGGCAGGTGGGCGACAGCGTGGCGCGCGACTGCATGGTGGCCGCCTACGAAGCCGGGGTGAACTTCTTCGACAATGCCGAAGCTTATGCCGGCGGCCAGGCCGAGACCGTCATGGGCAAGGTGCTCAAGGAGGTCGCCTGGCCGCGCGAAAGCCTGGTGATCTCCACCAAGATCTTCTGGGGCGGCGACGGGCCCAACGACACCGGGCTGTCGCACAAGCACCTGATTGAAGGCGTCAACCGCTCGCTGCGGCGGCTGCAACTGGACTACGTCGATCTGCTGTTCTGCCACCGGCCCGACCCCAACACCCCGATCGAAGAGACGCTGCGGGCCATGGACGTCCTCATCAAGCAGGGCAAGGTCTTCTACTGGGGCACGTCCGAGTGGAGCGCGGCCGACATCATGCGCGCCGACGGCGTGGCGCGGCAGTACAACCTGACCCCGCCGGCCATGGAGCAGCCGCAGTACAACATGTTCGAGCGCGCCCGGATGGAAAAAGAGTACCTGCCCGTCTTCCGCGACCTGGGCTACGGCACCACCATCTTTAGCCCGCTGGCCTCGGGCCTGCTGACGGGCAAGTACAACGAAGGCATCCCCGAGGGCAGCCGCGCCGCACTGAAGGGCTACGAATGGATCCAAAAGGACATCCTCACGCCCGAACGCGTGGACAAGGTGCGGCAGCTTGGGCCGGTGGCCGACGACCTGGGCGCCACCCTGGCGCAGCTCGCGCTGGCCTGGTGCCTCAAGAACCCCCACGTCAGCACGGTCATCACGGGCGCCAGCCGCCCGCAGCAGGTCGCCGAGAACATGAAGGCGCTGGACGTGGCCGCCAAACTGACCCCTGACGTGCTCAAGCGGATTGACGACATCTTGGGCAACAAGCCCGAGGCGTAAGGCCAGCCGGCCCCGGTCACAGAGGCACTCCAATCTCTTTCATCTCGCGCTCAAACACCCGGCCAAACGCGCCCACCACCGCGTCCGCGACGGCGTCGATGCCCGGCGGCTCGGGCAGCAGATCGGCCAGCGAGATCGACACATGGTCGCGCAGACCGCAGCCCACGATGCCGTCCCAGTAGCTCATATCGGGGCTGACGTTGAGCGCAAAGCCGTGCTGCGAGATGCCGCGCGCGTCGACCTTGACGCCGATGGCCGCAATCTTGGAGGGGGCCAGCCGCGCGGCGGGCGGGCAATGCACGCAGCGCGAGGCCATGTCGGGCTGCACCCACACCCCGGTAAGGCCCTGCACCTGGCCGGTGACGATGCCAAACGGCAGCAGGCTGCGCACCAGGGTGTCTTCCAGCCGCCGCACATAGCCCACGTAATCGGCCCGCGGCAGGCGGCCAGCGCTCGCTGACACCGCCCCCAGCTTCAAAACCGGATACCCCACCAACTGCCCCGGCCCATGATAGGTCACATCCCCGCCGCGGTCCACCCAGTGCAGCGCCACGCCGCGCGCGGCCAACGCCGCCTCGTCGAGCAGCAGGTTCTCGGCATGGCCCGAGCGCCCAAACGTGTAGGTGTGCGGGTGCTCCAGCAGCAGCAGCGTGTCGGGGATCTCGTCCGCCGCCCGCCGCGCCGCCAGCGCCTTCTGCAATTCCCACGCCTCGGTGTAGGGCACCACGCCCAAACGCCGCACTTCACAGACGGTCATGCTTGTCCATACCTCTTATAGGACTGTTTCGCTTTTAGATACCTGCCAAACTAACCGGTAGAGTAGAGGAGTAGGCAACGTTGTTTAGGCTTCGGCATACCTCGGTTACAAGGTTTCCCCGTTGTGGCTTAGCAACCGCATGCCGTGCAACGCAGCCTACTCCCCC
>CAYUYN010000325.1:0-1462 GCA_964449185.1 uncultured Anaerolineales bacterium
CGCGGGCCAGGAGAGGGAAAGGGGGCAGACCGCTTTCATGCTCGAATCCGAGAATAAGAAGGCCCGGCCCGAGACCCCCCACACGAAACCCGGTTAAAAGAAAAACCTACTATAATCACCCCCACTCCTGGAGGGGACTCTGCATGGCGACTCCGTTCGACAACCGGCTGCTGCTCGTCCACTGGATCGCGCGCACGCTGCGGCCCACCCGCGACATCTTTGGCAATATCGACCCGCGCGCCAACGAGCTGGGCATCTCCATCCGCGACTTTTGCCTTTGGGCGCGCCGCAGTTTTCCGCACCTAAGCGGCATTTCGGTGAAGACCCTGCACGGCGTGGTGTGGCAAGGTTCCGGCGGCAGCGACGACCCGCGCGACCTCCGCGCCATCACCAGCCTGGACCGGTTGCGCGATTGGATCCGCGCCTGCAACGAGGTCAACCTGGAGCTGCACACCTGGGCCGTGCCGGTGGGCCGGGTGAATGGTGTCACCATCATCGACCGCGAGGTGGCGCAGCTCACCCAGGTGTTGTCCACGCGCGTGGATGGGGTGGGCGTGCGTTCGCTGGCGCTGGACGTGGAGGCCGGGACGGGCTTTTGGACCGGCAGCGCCAACGACGCGCGGGACTACACCCGCAAGCTGCGCAGCAGCCTGCCCAACACCCACCTGGCCGTGATCCTGGACTATCGCTTCCGGCGCCAGGGCCGCGAGGGCTTTATCACCCCGTGGGCCGCCTGGGCCGACAGCCTGCACCCGATGGTCTACCCGGGTGAGTTCTTCCCCTCCAGCCCGTCCATGCCCATCGAGCGCGAGATGCAGCGCGCCTTTGGCGAGCTGGCGGGCTTCCGCAAGCCCATCGTGCCCATGCTCCAGGCCCACGATGCCGCGCGGCCGGTGAAGCGGCTGACCCGGCCCGAAGAGGTGCTGGAACAGGCCAAGAGCGCCCTGCGCCAGGGCGCGCCAGGCGTCTCCTACTTTCGCACCGGCACCGACCACTTCCAGTCGAGCAAGTGGCTGGGCTTCGCCGCCATTCGGATGCCCGGCGCCGTGGCGCCCACGCCGCCCGAAATCCCCGCCAATGCCACCGCGGTCTGGCCGCGCGAGCCCGGCTACACCGAGACCGTCTACCCCGACAACCCCTCGGGCGCGCCCATGCGCCAGACCGTGGACGTCTACGGCAAGCCCGCCCATTACAAGCTCACCGTTTCCTTCCAGGGCGCCACGGTCGAATACCGGCCGCACCTGCCCCAGCGCGGCGCCTACCGCGTATCGGTCTTTATCCCCGCGGCCCTCGCCAATGCCATGGTCGAATACCGCGTGATGGACCGTCCCGGCCAGCCCGACGCCGAGATCGTCACCCCGCCCATCGACCAGGGCCGCTTCTCCAACCAGTGGGTCAGCCTGGGCGACTACGACTTTGACCCCGTCCATCCCGACGCCGGCAAGGTGAGCCTGACCGACAT
>CAYUYN010000325.1:1562-4883 GCA_964449185.1 uncultured Anaerolineales bacterium
AAAAAACCGCCGCCTGGTCTCCCAGGCGGCGGTTTCTTGTATCCTTGATCGGCTACAACCACTACGGCGTTGTCGTCGTGCTCGTGGTCGGCGTCGTGGGTGTGGGCACGGTGGTCTGCGGCGACGTGGTGACGGTGGTGCCATTCGGCACCGTCAGGGGCAGGATGAACTGCTGCTGGTCCGACGGCAGGTAGATGACACTGACGTTGGGCGCCAGCTTGTCAATGTAGCGGAAGTTAAGCACTTCCGGGTTTTCCTTGAGCGTCGCGCCGATCAGGTCTAGCGACTCGGATTCGGCCTGGGCCTGGAGCACGGTGGCCTGGGCGCGACCCTCGGCGGCGATGATGGCGGCATCGGCAGCGCCCTGCGCGGTCACGCGGGCCTGCTCGGCCTCCTGCCGGCGCTGCTCGACCACAAAGGCCGACTGCTGCGCCTGCTGCTCGGCGATCTGCTTCTGCTCCACGGCCGCGGAATACTCGGGGCTGAAGTGGATGTCGCGCAGCACGAAGTCCACCAGGATCAGGTCGTTCTCCGCCAATTTGGCGGTGAGTTCGGCCGTAATCAAGGTCTCCATTTCGAGGCGCTTGGAGCTGACGATCTCTTCCACGCCATACTGCGAGGCGGTGTCGCGTATGATGCCCCGCGAGAGGGGGCGCACAACTTCGTCTTGGTAACGTTCCTGCCAGGCAACATGCAGGATAGTAACCTTGGCGGGATCCACTGAATAGATGACCGAGGCATCAATGAAGACTTCCTGGCCATCCTTGGTCCGAGCGCGCACCGAGTCATCGCCCACTTGCTGGCCTTCGGTCTCGGACGCGGACATCGTGTAGGTTTGGCGCGAGATCTGGTAAGACCGCACGCGCTCGGCAAAGGGGATAATCCAATGCAGGCCCGGCGTCAGCGCCTCCGCGCGCAGACCGCCCGGCTGCAGGCTCGAGATCACGACGGTGCGTTCCTCGGGCTCGACAAAGACCAGGCCGGCCGCGCCGGTGGTCAGGAGCAGGGCCAATATCCCGACGACGATGATAATGGGCATGCCCAGGCCAAATCTGCGGCCGCGGGCGGCGTTAAACACTACAAAAGCCAGCGCACCCAGGGCGGCCAGCCACATCAGGGTAGCCAACCCCTGAATCAGGTTTGCGATATCCATCGAGTTCTCCTTGTGCAGACACAGCCGACAATGATGTCAAGTGCAGCTTGATCAGGGTCTATCTTATCACAAGCGCCGCGCCGCGGCGACCCTGGCGCGGGCGCTTGGATGACAATTAGCGGACAATTGGGCGCCTTCGCGGAGCGTTTTAGGCCGTGGACCATGCCGCCGCCGGGCCGGACGCATTGGTTTTGTGCTACTATCCGCGCGTGCGCGAATTTGAGCTGGTGGTGAGCGAAGTGGCGGCCGTGGGCGGGCTGATCCAGGTGCAGTGCGAGGGCCCCGATCCCGGGGCCGCGCCCGGCCAGGTGTGCCTGGCGTTGTGCAAACGCTCAGCGCCAGCCGACCAAGCCTGGCTGCGTGCGGGGCTGCACCTGGCGCCGCGCGAGAGCAGCGGCGCGGCCTTTTACGTGCCGCTGACGCACGCCTATGCCCGCCTCCAGCCCGGCGATCGGTTGGAAGTGCTCGGCCCATGCGGCCGGGGTTTTCGCCTGCCGGCCGGCGCCCCGGCCGCACGGCCCCACCTGCTGGTGCTGGCCGGCTCGCTGGAACGGCTGCTGCCCACCATCCAGCACGCCCTGCGCCAAACCATGGCCGTCACCGTCATCACCCCGCGCAGCGCCGATCTGCTCCCGGCCGATGTGGAAGTCCACCGCGGTCCATTGACCGCCGAGCTGGCCGCCTGGGCCGATGTGGTCGTGCTCGATGTGGCCGACCCCCAGACCCGCGCCAGGCACATCCGCGAGCTGGCCCCACCCCGCGCCGAGACCTTTGTCCAGGCGCTGTTCCAGGCCCCCCTGCCCTGCGGCGTCGGCGCCTGCCAGGCCTGCTGGGTCGAGCCGGCGCACACGAAGAGGCTGTTATGCGTGGAGGGGCCGGTGTTTGCTTTATGAGTGGGATGTCGTCTGTCGTCGCCTTTCCACCAGGAGCCTCCATGCCCTCCCTCCTCTGCCTCGTCGCCCACCCCGATGACGAAACCATCCTCTGCGGTGGCACCTTGGCCCTGCTCGCTACGCGCGGCGTGGATGTACACGTGGTGTGCCTGACGCGCGGCGAGGGCGGCGAGATGGGCGAGCCACCGCTGGTGGAGCGCGAGCGGCTGGGCGCTGTGCGCGAACAGGAGATGGTGTGCGCCGTGGGCAAGCTGGGCGGCAAGAGCCTGACCTTCATGGGCTACGTGGACCCCAACATCGGCCCCGGCGAAGAGCTGGGCGCGCCGGTGCACGACCCCGCCATGCTCAGCGGGCAGATCATCGCCAGCCTCAAGCAGACCCAGGCGCGGGTGCTGCTCACGCATGGCTCCAACGGCGAGTACGGGCACCCGGCCCACAAGCTGCTGCACACGCTCAGCCTGCTGGCCGTGGCCTCGCTCGGGAACGCCGCGCCGTTGGTCTACTCGTTTGCCGCCAGCTACGCCATGCATCCCTACCCGCGCCTGGCCAACGCCGATGACCCCGCCGACCTCATCGTGAACGTGTTCAGTGAACTGGACCGCAAGATGGCGGCCGCACTGTGCCACGCGACCCAGAACGCGCTGTTTGTGCGCCGCCGCTCGGAGGCCGCCGGCCGCCCGGTGGAAGTGCGCGAGGTGATGCTGACGGAAGAGTCATTTCACCGGCACTGGCCCGCCGCGCCCGTCGTCGAAGACCCGTTCCCGGGCTGGCTGGCCGGGGCGGTCGTCTAACCCGCCGTTGGCCCCGATGCTGGAACTGGCGCCGCGGCACAAACAGGGCCTGGCTCTGGCCGGCCGGGTGATGAACGCGGCCGGCACGCTCGGCTTCGCCGCCGAATACCGTGGGCTGGTGGACTTTGCGCACCTGGGGGCCTTTGTCACCAACCCCCTCACGCTCAACCCGCGCACGCCCGCCCACCCACCCAACGCCCTCGAGCTGCCGAATGGCCTGCTGATCCACACCGGTCTGCCCAACCCGGGCGTGCGCCGCGCACTGCGCCGCCACGATGCCGACTGGCGGCGGCTGGGCGCGCCGGTGATCATCCATCTGGCCGCCACCACGCCGGCCGAGGTGGCGCTGGCCATCGAATACTTCGAGCGCGCGCGGGGCGTCAGCGGCCTGGAGCTTGGCCTGCGTGACGATGTGTCCGCCGGAGAGACCGGCCGCTTGGTGCGGGCCGCGCTGGGCGGGCCGCCGCTGCTGGTGCGCCTGCCG
>CAYUYN010000326.1:0-1980 GCA_964449185.1 uncultured Anaerolineales bacterium
CTAAGGGAACTCCATGCAAAGACCAACCATGCGTGACCGCCGCCGCGCGGCGGCAGCTGGGCCTAAAAACAATGGACTGCGGCGGGCTATCCGCTACCTGGGCCGCCTGCGCGGCCAGGCGGTGCTGCCCTACCTGTTTCTGATCGTCGCCACCATCTCGCAATTGGCGGTGCCGCGGCTGGTGCGCAACATCATCGACGCCGTCACCCGCGGCGTGCTGGCCAATTCCATCGTGCCGCGCCTGGCCGAAATCCCCGCCAACTTGCTGCCGACGATCCTGGAGCGGCTGGGCACGACCGAGGCCCAGCTCCTGGCCGACTACGAAGGCGCCGGCCGCCTGCTGATCGCGGCGGTCGTGGCCATCATCCTCTTCTCGGTGCTGCGCGGGGTGTTCGCCTTCCTGCAAGTCTTTTGGGGGGAGCGCAACTCGCAGAGCGTGGCCTTTGACCTGCGCAACGACCTGTTCGCCAAGATCCAGCGGCTGTCGTTCTCCTACCACGACCGCAACCAGACCGGCCAACTGATGATCCGCGCCACCGACGACGTGGAAAAAGTGCGGCTGTTCCTGGGCCAGGGCCTGCTCCAGCTCGTGGGCGCGCTGGTGCTCATCGTGGGCGCCCTGGTGCTCATGTTCACCACCAATGCCAACCTGGCGCTGGCCGCCCTGCCCATCCTGCCGATCGCCCTGGTTCTGTTCATGGCCTTTGGCATCCTCAGCCAGCCGCTCTTTGTCCAGGTGCAGATCAAGCTATCGGCGCTCAACACCGTGCTCCATGAGAACCTGGCCGGCATCAAGGTCATCCAGGCCTTTACGCGCGAGCGCGAGCAGCAGGCCAAGTTCCGCCGGGCCACCGACGACGTTATGCAGCAGCAGATCCAGATGGCGCGGCTGTTCACCTTCCTGTTCCCGCTGGTCTTCTTGATCGCCAACCTGGGCCAGGCCTCGGTGCTGTACTTTGGCGGCCGGCAGATCATCGCCGGCACCCTGACCCTGGGCGAGTGGCAGGAGTTCAGCCTGTACCTGATCTACCTGTTCCTGCCCATCGCGCAGTTCGGCATCATCGTCAGCCAACTGGGGCAAGCCGGCGCCTCGGCCGGCCGCATCTTTGAGATCCTGGACGCCAAGAGCGATGTGACCGACAAGCCCGGCGCCAAGACCCTGCCGCCCGTGCAGGGGAACGTGGTCTTCGACAACGTGACCTTCCGCTACTTCAGCAGCGGCGAGCCCGTGCTGCGCAACGTCAGCTTCGAGGCCAGGCCCGGCCAGACCGTGGCCCTGCTGGGCGCCACCGGCTCGGGCAAGACCACCATCATCAACCTGCTGCCGCGCTTTTATGACCCCAGCGAGGGCCGCCTCCTGATCGACGGCCATGACCTGCGTGACGTGACGCTCGACTCGCTGCGCTCGCAGATCGGCATCGTGCTGCAGGAGACTACGCTGTTCAGCGGCACCATCCGCGAGAACATTGCCTTTGGCCGGCCGGACGCCACGCTGGAGCAGGTGGTCGCCGCGGCCAAGGCCGCCGACGCGCACGGCTTTATCGAGGCCGCGCCCCAGGGCTATGAGACCCCGGTGGGCGAGCGCGGCTCCACCCTGAGCGGCGGCCAGAAACAGCGCATCGCCATCGCCCGCGCGCTGCTGCTCGACCCGCGCCTCCTGATCCTGGATGACTCGACCAGCAGCGTGGACGTGGCCACGGAGGCCCGCATCCAGCACGCGCTGGACACGCTCATGCGAGGGTCCGGTTCTGGCCGGACCACCCGCACCAGCTTTGTCATCGCCCAGCGCATCAGCACCGTGCTCAGCGCCGACCAGATCCTGGTGCTGGACAAGGGCGCCATCGTGGCGCGCGGCACGCATGCCGAGCTGATGGAAGACAGCGCCATCTACGCGGAGATTTACAACTCGCAGTTGGTGGGGGATGCGCCGGTTGTGGCGGAGGCAGAGAAAGTGGTCAGTGGTTAGTGGTCAGTAAGATC
>CAYUYN010000326.1:2080-4877 GCA_964449185.1 uncultured Anaerolineales bacterium
GAAATGTTCGTACGTCTAAAATGAGTTTGATCGGAGAATAACCATGTTTGGTGGTCAAGACGGCCTGCGCCGTATCATGAGCCAGGACACGCTCAAGCCCAAAAACCTGGGCGAGACCCTGGCCCGCTTTGGCAGCTACTTCAAACCCTATTGGCCCATGCTCCTGCTGGTGGCCGCGCTGGTGATCGTGTCCACCTGGACCCAGGTGACCACGCCCGACCTGATCGGCCAGGCCGTGGACTGCTACCTGGCGCCGGCGGCGGCCAGCGTCTTCGGCGGCTTCCCGGGCGCGCCGGCCGTGGAAGCCCCGCCCTCCAACTGCTGGCTGGCGGCCGACCCGGCGACCCTGGGCTTTACCCAGGGCCTGATGCAGCGTCTGCTCACCCTGGGCAGTTTCCCGGCGCCGGACCCGGCCGGGATGGACACGGCCGCCCGCCTGGCGGGCCTGGGCCGGCTGATCCTGCTGGTCGTGGGCTTGTTCGTGGTCGGCGCGGTGCTCACCGGCCTGATGTTCTTCACTATGGTCTACACCGGCCAGCAGGTGCTGCGCGCCATGCGGCTGGATGTCTTCCAGCATCTGCACCGGCTCTCGCTGAGCTACTATGCCGAGCACGAAGCCGGCGACCTGATGAGCCGCCTTACCAATGACACGGAGACCATCCAGCAGGCGCTTAGTTTCGCGCTGATCAACGTGCTGGGCGGCGCCCTGCTGCTGGTGTGGATCGCCTACAACATGCTGACCCGCAGTTGGCCGTTTGCCCTGCTCAGCCTGTCGGTGCTGCCGGTGATGATCGTGGCCACCTTCTGGTTTTCAAACCAGGCGCGCAAGGCCTTCCGCAAGACGCGCGAGGAGATGGGCAGCGTCAATGCCGAGCTGCAGGAAAGCATTGCCTCGGTGAGGGAGGTGCAGGCCTTCAACCGCGCCGAGGAGAACATCGAAAACTTCCGCAACACCAACGCCGCCAACCGCGACGCCAATATCCGCGCCGTGGCCTACACCAGCGCCCTGGCGCCCGCGCTCGAAGCGCTGAGCTATATCGCCTTGGGCCTGGTCACGGGGGTGGGGGGCTGGCTGCTGCTGAACGACCAGGCGCTGCTGGGCACCACCGTCACCCTGGGCCTGGTCATCACCTACCTGGGCTACGTCCAACGCTTCAACCAGCCCATCCAGCAGATTGCGGTGCTGTGGACCAACGTGCAGAACGCCATTGCCGGCGGCGAGCGCATCTTTACCCTGCTGGATGAGGTGCCCGCCGTGCAAGACCAGCCCGGCGCGGGCGCCATGCCGCCCATCGAGGGCCGGGTGGTCTTCGACGATGTCTCGGCCGCTTACACGGTGGGGGTGCCCGTGCTGAACCACGTCAGCTTCACCGCCGAGCCCGGCCAGACCGTGGCCATCGTGGGGCCCACGGGCGCCGGCAAGACCACCATCATCAACCTGCTGCCGCGTTTCTACGACGTCACCGGCGGCTCGGTGCAGATCGACGGCCGCGATGTGCGCAGCGTCACGGCCGAGAGCCTGCGCCGCCAGATCGGCATCGTGCTGCAGGACACCTTCCTGTTCAGCGCCACGGTGATGGAGAACATCCGCTTTGGCCGGCCGGAGGCCGCCGACGCGGAGGTGATCGCGGCGGCCCAACTGGCCCACGCCGACACCTTTATCGAGCGCCTGCCCGACAAGTACGCCACGGTGCTGGGCGAGCGCGGCAGCGGCCTGAGCCAGGGGCAGCGCCAGCTCATCGCCATCGCCCGCGCGGCCCTGGCCAACCCGCGCATCCTGGTGCTGGACGAGGCCACCTCCAGCGTGGACACGCGCACCGAGCGGCTGATCCAGCAGGCCTTTGATAAGCTCTTGGAAGGCCGCACCAGCTTTGTCATCGCCCACCGGCTGAGCACCATCCGCAATGCCGACCAGGTGCTGGTGCTCAGCCAGGGCCAGATCGTCGAGCGCGGCACGCACAACCAGCTCCTGGCTCTGCGCGGCGCATACTATGACCTCTACATGAGCCAGTTTCGCCGCGAGGAGCCGGCGCTGAGTGTGAATGGGCATCGGATGGGTGAAGCAGCTTCTGCATAGAGCTTCACCACGAAGGCACCCAGACACGAAGGACA
Source organism: uncultured Anaerolineales bacterium (assembly GCA_964449185.1). Classification (GTDB taxonomy): domain Bacteria; phylum Chloroflexota; class Anaerolineae; order Anaerolineales; family UBA6663; genus CAYUYN01. The sequence goes on from CAYUYN010000326.1 coordinate 4,193, forward strand.
CGAAGTTGAAAGGCTTTGAGTCTGCGTGCCTTGGTGGTGAGGATCGTTTGAACGGAAGGTAAGCGATGACGGCTGTGATGTGGTGGGACAACGGGACGCTGGGCGAGGGGCAGGCGGCTGGGGATGAGACGCCGGTGGGCGAGGTGTGCTATGAGAACATCGGCCCGCGCGAGCGTGCCCTCCGCGCCCGCTTTGGCGCCCAGGCGCTGATCTTCGGCGTGGTCCTGGGCATCAGCCTGGTGCTCCTCGGCGCCGACCGCTGGTGGCGGCTGGTGCTGTTCTTTCCCCTGGCCGTGGCCGTGACCAACTGGCTCCAGGCCAGGGAGCGCACCTGACTGGCACTGGCTGCGCGCGGGTCGCGCAACATGGATCAGGGCGAAGAGAACATCGAAGACCTCCGGCTGCGGGACCGCCTGCGCCGCCAGGCGCGCGTCATCGCGCTCAAGGCGACGCTGATTGGCGCGGTGGTGACGGCGGTGTTAGTGGCGCTGCCGTAAAGGCAAAGGATGAAGGCTGAAGGATGAAGGATGAAGGATGAAGAGCGCCGGCACGAAGGAACCTCTCCGCGCAAAGGCACCTCTCCCAGCGGGAGTGGGCAGGGGTGAGGTCGAACTCTCAATCAAAAAAGGCGCTCCATCACTGGAGCGCCTTCTTTTATACATTGCTGCTTTATCGACTAACCACT
>CAYUYN010000327.1:0-4854 GCA_964449185.1 uncultured Anaerolineales bacterium
GCGCGGCGCCAGGGCAGCAGCCACACCGGCAGCCCGGCCAGCAGCGCCGCGACCGACCAGGCCAACTGCTCGCGCAGACCGTCGCCCAGCAAGCTGCCGGCCGCGGACTGGATGAGCACGCTCAGCACCCCGCCCAGGCCAACGAGGAAGGCCGACAGGCCAATGGCCGCCACCAGGTACTCGTACAGCCGCCGCACCCCGGCCTGGCGCGGCGCGCCGGCCGCCCGCCCCGCATCATCTCGCAGCACGGCCGCGTGGTAGACCCACAGCACACCCATCCCCAATATGACGGGCAAGACGTCGCGCAGGTCGCCGCGGGGCTGCAAACCCAGCAGGCGGCGGAACAGCCCGGCCAGGATGAAGGTGAGGTTGGTCACGCCGGTGATGACCGCCACGCCGACGATGGCGTACAGGTAGAACTTGCGCAGCGCCGAGTCGCGCTCGTAGACCTCGAGCCCCGCAAAGAGGCGCTGCCCCCAGCGCCAGAACAGCAGCCACAGCGGCACCCCCACCAGCAGGGAGGTCAGATGGTCGGTGAAGCCGCCGGGGTCGCCAAAGGCCAGGGGCGCCGCGCCAAATTGAAACAGAACCCAGCGCAGCAGGCCCATCAGCCCGCCGATGGTGAGGCTGGCGCCGGCCGCGCTGAAGCCCAGGACGTACAGCCGCCGCAACAGCGCCGCGCTGTCGGTCATCTCGGTGGTGCGGATGTCGGCGGCCAACACACGCCAGTGATAGGCGCCGAGCACGCCCAGCACCACCAGGGCCGCCAGGCTGAGCAGGATCAGGTCGGCCGCCGGGACGTCAATACCGAAGGCGGTCGTTGCCAGGGATTGGCCGATGAGCAGCCGCAGCAAGGTACTCACCAGGCGGTGGGTCTCGAACAGGGCGGGCGCCAGAAAAGCGGCCAGGGTGGCGTACAGGTACAGGCGCCGCACGGCGCTGACGCGTTCTTCAGCCTCGCGCGCGGCGCGCTGGGCCAGCAGCCAATGGACCAGGAAGACCGGCAGGCCGATGATGACCACGGCCATCTGAAAGGCCAGGCCCAGCAGGGAGGTGCTGCCGGTCAGCAGATTGCCCAAGAGGTCGATGACGGCCCACGTGACCGCTTGCAGGCTGACCAGGCAAACCAGGTACACGTACCAGCGGCGTACGGTGGCCATGAGCGGCTCCTTTCAGTTCGTTGCCGGTCGCATATAAGCAGCCTTGGCGCTGGCTCCAGCAGTAGACCCAAAACTGATCTGAATACGAAATTTTCCACTGCAAGCCGGGGCTGGGGCGCTCGAGGGTCACGCTGAAATTGCTGTCGTAGTTGCCGCTGCTGAATAGGCCGCCCCCATAGAAAACCCGCTGGCGCACATTGACCGTCGCCTCCTCATCCGCTACCACCGCCGGGTCGATCTGGAAGGTGCTGGCGTTGCTGTCGAGATCAAACAGATAGCTGCTGTTGATGTCGGCGCGGAAGGCGTTGATAGAGCGCGGGTAGCCGCCCAGGGTGGGCAGCAGGTAGCCATAGGCCCGGTCGTAGTCCTGCTTCGCGAGGGCCAGCAAATAGTTGTGGACGATGTGCTCGGGCGTGTCGTCGGCGAGGTAGCGTTGTTCTGGGCGCAGCCAGAAGACGGCAAAGGCAACCAGGACCAGAACGACGATGCCAATGACGATGCCCAATAGGAGCTTGTCGGTTCGCTGCATGGGACCACCCCGCGCGAGGCGCAATTTGGGCAAACGCTGTGGAAGAGGCTGTGCCTACAGCGTACTCCAAAGCGCGGGGGCGAGTCAACGAGGAGCGGCGCCTATCGCCGCGGCGGACCTTAATCCGCGCGGCCGTACCACGCCTCCACCGCCGGCCCCTGCTTCCCCTCCGGCGTGAACACGTGCATGACGATCTCAAACGCCTCGGCGGCGGGCGTGAGGACGATGTCCCAGCCCCAATCGGGGCCGGGCGGCGCGGCGAACGCGCCAACGACCGTGAGCGTGTCGCACGGGCCGGCCGGGCCCCGGCAGACCATTGAAAGATATTGCGTATTGCGTTTCGTTAGACCTTAGTGACGACTTCGTCGTTCCGCCTTGTGACACAAGGGGACGCGACTGAAGTCGCTGCTACGGGTCGAGCGTCTGTCGTCCGTCGCGCGCAGCGGATCGCGCGTAGCGGTCGTCGGGCGTTATGCGGCAGCTCGCGCCAACTCGCCCCCAGGCTGCAATACGTCCGGGAAAAGTTCGACTTGTAATGAAAGCCGGGTGGGCGCAGACTATGCAGGAATTGCCGCGCTTATCCTTCGTTCCGATTGGAGTCCCCTATGACCGACCATCACTTTCCGCCCCTGCCCCTGGCCGCGTGGCAGGCCACGCGCGGCACGCTGCACGGCTATGCCCAGGTGCTGGGCGAGGTGCGCGCCGCGCTGAGCCCGCGGCAGAAGCACTCGGCGCACCGCAGCCTGCGCGTGGCCGCCGCCGGGCTGACGACCACGCCGGTCCCCGACGGCGCCCGGACGTTTGAGGTGCTGCTGGACCTGGCCAGCCACCGGCTGGTAATCAGCAGCAGCCGCGGCGAGCAGTGGCAGCAGCCGGTGCGCGGGCAGTCGGCCGGGAAGTTTTACGACCAGGTGATGGCCGGCCTGGCGCTGATGGGCGTGCAGCCAGCGGTGGATCGGGCCAAGTTCGCGCACCCGCAGGGTCCGGCGGGCGAGTACGACACCGAGGCGCTGGAGCGCTTCTGGCTGGCGGAAACCCAGATCGACGGCCTGCTCAAGCGCTTTCGCGGCGAGCTGCGCGGCGAGACCGGCGATGTGCAGTTCTGGCCGCACGGGCTGGACTTGGCCATGCTGTGGTTCTCGGGCCGGCTGAACCCGGGCAAGGACCCCAACAGCCCGCGCGACGCGGACGAGCAGATGAACTTTGGCTTCTCCACCGGTGACGGCGGCATCCCCGAGCCGTACTTTTACGTCACGGCCTACCCCCTGCCCCCGGCGCTGCCGTCCATCCCCCTGCCCGACGGCATAGTGTGGCACAACCAGGGCTGGCAGGGCGCGGTGATGCGCTATGCAACGCTGGTGGAAGACCCGCATGCCGGGGAGCGGCTGTTGAATTATTGGAGGACGGTGCAGAAGGCGGGGATGGAGTTAATGAGGTAACTGGTAATTGGCAATTGGAGATTAGAGATTGGAAACTCAATTACCAATTACAAATTACAAATTACTAATCTCCAATCTCTCTTCACCCCAGGCCTTGCCACAGCAGCAGCAGGCTCGTCGCCACGAGCAGCCCCATCACCAGCCACTCGAAGACCGGCTGGTTCAGCCGCTTGATGAGCTCGCGGCCGAGCAGGATGCCGACGGGGATGAAGAGGAACACCCACCACACGGAGGTCAGCAGGGGCAGGTCGATGACGCGGGCCCAGAGGAAGCCGGGCACCTTGATGACGTTGAGCAGCGCGAAAAAGATGGCGGTGGTGGCGACAAAGGTGCGCGGGGAGGTATTCTGGAGCAGCAGGTAGGCGTTGAAGGGCGGCCCGCCGAGGTTGAACAGGGCCGAGGCCACGCCGGTCACCAGGCCGGCCGCCGGGGCGTGCCACGGCCGCGGCTGGTAGCGCCAGCGCTGGATGGCGCCGCTCACCAGCTTGTAGACCACGGCCAGCAGGGTGACCAGCGCCAAACCGATGCGGGTGGCGTTGCCGGGCAGGCTGGTCAGCAGGAAGGTGCCGAGGAGGGCGCCAACCACCGCGCCCGGCAGCAGCCGCCGCACCAGGCCGGTGTCCCATTCGCCGCGGTAGAGGTACACGGCGAAGACATCGCCCACCATGAGCATGGGCAGGATGACCCCCACGGCCAGCGCCGGCGGCAGCACCAGGCTGAGCATGGGCGTCAGCAGCGCGCCCAGGCCCTGGAGGCCGCCCTTGGCGAGGCCGATCATCACGCCCAGCAGGGCGATGACCACGACGACGAGCAGGGGATCACTGATCTGTTGATCCATACAGGCGGAACGCCGGGTGGCGGGAAACGGCCGGGGTCCGTTTCCCGCCACCCGGCGTTGTATTTTCGCTACCGCGCCATCCAGCCGCCGTCGACGGGCAGCACGACGCCGTGGATGTAGTCGGCGGCGCGCGAGGCCAGGAAGACGGCCGCGCCGGCCAGCTCGTGCGGCTGGCCCCAGCGGCCGGCCGGGATGCGCTCGACGATCCGCGGGTAGCGCACCGGGTCGCGGCGCAGCACCTCGGTGAGCGGGGTCTCGAAGTAGCCCGGCGCGAGCGCGTTGACGTTGACCCCCTGCCCGGCCCATTCGTTGGCCAGGGCCTTGGCAATCTGCGCCACGCCGCCCTTGCTGGCGGCATAGGCCGGCACGCGGTAGCCCCCCGAAAAGCTCAACAGCGAAGCGATCAAGATAATCTTGCCGGCGCCGCGCGCCAGCATGGGCCGGCCGGCGAGCTGGCACAGCTCGAAGACGGAGGTCAGGTTGACCTCCAGCACGCGCTCCCAGTCTTCCAGGGGCACTTCGGCAGACGGCTGGCGGGTGGCGATGCCATGGGCGGCCACCAGCAGGGTAATCTCGCCCAGGGCCGTGACCGCTTCGGCGAAGAGCCGCTGCCGGCCGGCGGAGGCGCCCAGGTCGGCTTCGAGGGCCACGACGCGCGGCCCGCTCTGGCCGATTTCGTCGGCGACGGCCTGGGCGCGGGCAGAAGACCCGGCCACGGCCACCTCGGCGCCCGCGGCGTGCAGGCCGGCCGCAATGGCGCGGCCCAGGCCGCCGCTGCCGCCGGTGACGAGGGCTTTGTGGCCGGTGAGGTCGAAGTCAGACATGAAGAGTAATCATCCGTGGCTCCCCTGAAAAAAGGGTTACTCAAGCGAATCTAAGGGGCAGCGG
>CAYUYN010000328.1:0-4841 GCA_964449185.1 uncultured Anaerolineales bacterium
CCTGCTGCCCCAAGCGCCCGCTGTCGCTCGACCTGCTGGCCGAGTTTGAGGCGGCGGATACGCGGCCCTATACCCTGCCTGCCTACCGCCTGCCGGATAAGCCGGCGTGAACAAGCCGACGACCGCTTCGCGCGACCGGCGACCACCCGGCGCGATAGACCGCACGTTGCGCGTTGTGTTGGCGGTCTTGGGCGGTAACGGGCTGGGGTTTGCGGCCTGGGGTTTTGCCGGGCTGGCCATCCCGCGGCTGTGGGCCGGGCGCAGCGATCAGACCCATCCGCTGGTGCTCATGGGGCTGATCGCGGTGAGCTTTGTGCTGCTGGCCGCGCCGCCGGTGCTGGTCGGGGCGCTCAGCGGCTGGCTGGCCCGCCGCGCTCAGATGTGGGTGGGGCTGGCCAGCGGGCTGTGGGCCTTCAGCCTCATCGGCCGCGTGCCAACCGACTTCCCCATCGCGGCCGGCGTCTGGTACGCGCCGACAGTGCTGGTGCTGCTCTCGGGTGCGCTGGGTGGATGGAGCACGACGGGAACAAAGGATGAAGGATGAAGGCGGAAGGATGAAGGAAGAACCGCCTGAACTGCGCCAGCGCACTAAGCAGTATGCGCTTCGTATCGTTAAGCTGTACGGAGCTCTGCCAAAGTCTACCGAAGCACAAGTCATCGGCAGGCAGTTGCTGCGTTCCGGAACTTCAGCCGGCGCGCACTACCGTGAAGCACAGCGATCGAAATCTGATGCGGACTTTGTAAGCAAGATCGAGGGTGGGCTGCAAGAGTTAGACGAGACCGGCTACTGGCTCGAATTGCTTGAAGGCGCGGGCATCGTTCCGGCAGAGCTGTTGGCTCCACTCTCAAGGGAAACAGACGAGCTCATAGCCATCTTTGTGAGCATTGCAAGAAAGGTCAAGGGACGTTAGAGTTCTTCCGCCTTCATCCTTCATCCTTCATCCTTAGATCTTCTGCGACCATCCCCGCCACCTTGCGCCCAATCTCGATGGCGAAGTTGGTGCCCCGGTCCCACGGGTAGACTTGGCTCATCGAGGCAAAATACAGCCCCGGCACGGGCGTGCGCAGCGGCGGGATGTTCTGCGAGTGGTTCACCGGCGGTACCGGCTGGGCATAGGCCGTCTTCCATAGCCAGGTGTTCTTGATCCAGCTCCGTTCAAAGGCCGGGTTGAAGCGGGTCAGCGCGGGCAGAAAGCGCTCGAGCAATTCCTCCTTGCTCAGCCGGAAGTGCTCGTGGTCCGCCTCCAAATAATCGCCTAAATAGATGAGGTGATCGCCGCCGTAGTGCTCGGGCGCCATGTAGTTGGTGTGCTCGACCAGCGCCAGGAAGGGGAAGCCCGCTTCCTTGGGCAGGCTGTGCCAGTAGAACTGGGTGAGCTGCCGGTCCAGCGCCAGCACCAGCACCACCGCGCCCATGGACTTGAGCGCCCGGAGCTTTTCGCTGTAGGCCGCCGGCAGGTCGGGCGTCATGCGCGCCATCAGCGCCGGCGAGGAGGTGGACAGCACGGCGTCGAACATCTCGGGCGCGCCGTCCTGGGTCTGCACGGTCAGGCGGCCACGCTCAACGGGCGCGCGCTGGATGCCGGTGACGGGCTGGTTTAGGCGCAGGTCCACGCCCAACCCGCGCACCACCCCGGCCAGCTTGTCCATGAACGCCTGGAAGCCGCCGGTGAACGTGCCCAGCCGCGTGGTGCGCGCGTGCAGCCGCGCCCACAGCCAGGCCATGTTGACCACCTTGAGGTTGGCTTCGCCAAACTTGCCCACCAGCAGCGGGCGCCACAGCGCGCCATAGACGCGCTCGCCGTACCAGCGGCGGGCCCACTCGGCGGCGGTGACCTTCTCCAGCGGCTGCCAGTACGGCGTCAGGCGCAGATAGAGCGTGGCCATGCCAAAGCGGACCATGTCGCTGGGCGGGTAGTTGCGCAGGAAGAACTTGACGGCCTGCACCGGCGAGTCGAGCGGCTCGAACTTGCCGTTGACATACACCACCGTGAAGGGCCGCGGGAACAGCACCTGGTCGCGCCAGCCCAGCTCGTCGATGAGGCCGAGGATGGCGCTGTCGGTGCCAAACCAGTGGTGGTAGAACTTCTCCAGCGACCAATCCCAATGCGGCGCCTTAAAGCCCGCGGCCAGCCCGCCTACTTCCGGCGCCGCCTCAAAGATCACCACCTGGTGCCCGGCGCGCGCCAGGTCATAAGCCGCCGCCAGCCCCGCCGGCCCCGCGCCCACAATTCCTATTCGAGCGCCTCTCGGCGAATTCGTGTTTGTCATCAGTGGTCAGCGGTGAGTGAACATGGCGCGTGTTCCGTTGGATGGTTTTTTGTAGGAGCGGGCTTCCTGCACCGGCTCACCCCACTGCGGAACGTGGGGCCGGCCGGCGAGCCGTTGCAGACGGGTGCCCGCGATCTCCGTTTGATGCAACCCGTAGTGGCGACTTCAGTCGCTCCCGCCCATAGGCAAAAGAGGGTGCACCCTCGTCCGACTTCTAGCTTCCAGCTTGCGTCCTTCGCCCTTCCTCGTTCGTCTACCCTGAAAGTCTGTCGCGCGGCGCGGTCGTCTGTCGCGCGGCGCGGTCGTCTGCTTCAACACCCTGCATGTTCTTATACTCGCGCTGCACCTTATCCCATTTGAGCCCCGCGCGTGTCATGTAATACGCGCCCAGCAGGGTGATGGGCAGCCACAGGGCGGCGTGCAAGGTCAGCGTGTAGCCGGCCGCCACCGCCGGCGCGAGGCCGTAGGCCGAGAGCACGGCAATGCCCGGGGTGTCGAAGGTGCCCACGTAGCCGGGGGCCGAGGGGATGGTGGTGGCCAGGTTGACGATGCCGTTCATCAGCATCAGGCCAAAGAAGCCGCCGGTGTAGCCGGTGAAATCGAAGGCGTGCATGACGAACCAGTACTTGCCCGTCTCCAGCAGCCAGATCACGATCGAGGTCAGGAAGACCATGAAGATGCTGCGCGGCGAGCGCAGCGCTTCGAGCCCGGTCCAGAAGCTCACCAGCAGGCCGGTGACCTTATCGCGCAGGCGGGCCGGCAGGCGCGGGGCGACAAAGCGCGTGTACAGGCCGAGCGACTGGTGGGGAAAGATGGCCGCCAGCAGAAAGGCGGCCAGCGCGGCCGTGAACACCAGGGTGCCGGCCAGGGCCACCGCTTGGATGCTGCCCGCAAAGCCGCTGTTGCCGGTGAGGCGGGCTAGCGCGCCCAGGTTGAAGAAGATGAACATGAGCATCACCACGCCGTCGAAGATGCGCTCGACGACGATGGTGGCCAGGCTGGCGCTGACGGGCACGCCCTGCTCGCGGCGCAGCACGTAGGCGCGCAGCACCTCGCCGGCGCGGGCCGGGTAGATGTTGTTGCCCATGTAGCCAATGGTCACGATGGGGAACATGGCGCGGGTGGAGATGGACTTGAGCGGACGCAGCAGGTAGTGCCAGCGCCACGCGCGCGCCCACACGCCCACAAAGTACACCGCCACGCCGGGGATCAGCCACCAGTAGTTGGCCTCGCGCAGCGAGCCCCACACATCGCTCAACTTCAGGCCGCGCAGCGCCAGCCAGATAAAAACCACACTGACGGCCAGGCCGGCCCAGAACTGCCAACGTTTCAGCAAAGCAGTGCCTTCTCTTGCGTACAAGGCAACGGCGGGCCAGGCCCGCCGCAGCTTCTTATAGGATATGGGGGCGATTATACCACCCGGGGATAAGGCGTTCTCGCGCCGCCTCTTTTCTTATCATCCGTTCCATCCGTCTGCGCAGCGATCCGTTGACAAAAAAAGGCCGAGGCGCTCAGCGCCTCGGCCTGGTTGACAGAGGTAGATGCCTAAGCCTGGGTCTCGGCCGGCACGGGCAGCATCTTATCCAGCAGCTGCTCCAGCGCCATGGTGTGGCTGCAGCGCTGGCGCATGATAAAGAACTCGCAATCGCACTGGAAGACGCCCTGGTCGAAGCTCACCTGATGCTTATTGTTATCGCCGCCAAAGGTGACGTGGAATTCATCAAAGCAGAAACGTTCGCGTTCCTGGGCATAGCGCTTGGCTTTCTCGATTTTCCCGATCATTCCGTAGTCCATGGCTCCTTGATCCTTTCTTGGGCTAAAAGGCGAGCGGCTGCGCGGCGGCTGCGCGCTTGGGCAATAAAAAAGCACGCGGGCGCTAGCGCGCACTGCGTGCTTAGGTCACGGCGCTATTCATTTTCACTAATGGAGCGCGGCTCATCTGGCCGTTTATCCTCCAACCCGATTAAGTTGATATAACCAGTAGGCAGTATAGGCCGACTGCAGGGCGGCGTCAACTGCCGCCTTCCCTACGGCTGCCTTGATTTGCCGGGATTTACATTAAGATCGTATGAGTGGTCTTGCGCCCCGATACCTGCCTCCAGGCTGGGGCCTGCGTCCAGACGGGGAACGCCCTGGGCGCGCGGCGCGCGGGGTGCATCCGGGATTTTTGGCCGCGCCGCGAATTGACAATCGCCCAACCCGCGCAGGCGGGTTTCGTGCCTTTGTTGCCGCGGTTTGAACCGCCGGGCCGCCAATCGGCCACCATCGGCGGATGCACCCGGCGCGCGCGTCGGATTGACACGACCCGCCACTATTCCTATACTAAACCCACACTCCGCATGGTACGCTTTGTTAGAAAGAGGCTGCGGCATGGTCAATCGCAAGCCGGTTTCCAAGCACAGTCCGGCTGGGCGCGTGCGCTGCTTTACCAAGACCGAGAACTTCCGCGACTACGTGCTGCCCGAACTGGTCGGCGGCGGCCTGCCCGACCCCGCCACCGGCCGCGGCGTCCACTTCACCGATGGCCCCAAGTACCTGGACTTCCTGCGCCAGCTCATCCGCGGCAGCGC
>CAYUYN010000329.1:0-4841 GCA_964449185.1 uncultured Anaerolineales bacterium
TGGCCCTGGCCCTGGCCGCGGCCGGCGCGGCGCAGGGCCCACAGGGCCGCGGCCAGGTGGGTCAGCCCACCTACCCACACCGAGGCGGCCATTATATGCACCCAGTCGGCCAGCACCGGCAGCAGGGGGCGCGGCTCGGCGGCGGCGTGACTGCCCAGGCTGATGGCCAGCAACAGCAGTAGCGCCGCGCCCAAACCAAGCCACAGATCGCGCGGGCGGCGGGGGCCTAGCAGCAGTCCCGCCAATGCCAGCAGCAGCGCCAGCCGGGACAGCCACAGCGCCCCCCAGCGGGTATGAAAGAGCACGTTGCTGACCGCCGGGCTCCACGGGGCAGCGATTTCACTGCCCGAGGCCTGACCGGCGTGTACCAGCAGGGTCAGCACGCTGGCTATGGCCAACACCCCGGCCGCCACGGCCGCCAGCGTGCGCGCCGGCAGCCGCCGGCTGCTTTCGGTGGCGCTCACGGCGCGCAGGGCCGGCTCCCACACCGCCAGCACGAACAGCGTGCCGCCGGTCAGCACCGCGACTGATAGGTAGGTGAGCCAGCGCGCCACGACCTCGCCCAGCGACAGCCGCACTTGCCGGCCGGCCTGCTCGGCCGCCGCCAATGCGGCCGCATCTACATCGCCCACCGCGAAGGGATAGGCCCCGGTGGTGACGTGACCGTCTACCGCCGACAGCGCCTTCCACGAGACCGTGTAGACCCCGTCCGGCAACGAGCGCAGCGAAACCGTCAGCCGCGTGGGGTCCGCAGCGTCCACGCGGCTGTCGCCATTGTCCACCGCGGCCCCGTTGGAGTCCAGCACCGTGATCGTGCTGAACGACGGCTCGACTGCCTCGGTAAAGATCAACTCGATCTGCGCCGGCGCGCTGTCCAGGCTGGCATTGGCCTCGGGGCTGGACTGCAACAGCTCGGCATGGGCGAGCACCGGGCCGGCGGCGGCCAGGATGAAAAGGAACAGCAATACCAGTACGAGAGGCCGTTTCATGGAACTAAAGTTGCCCACTTCACTTCCCGCGCCGCACGACTGCAAACGTACCCACGCCCAGGCCCAGCAGGCCCGTCACCAGGCTCACGATGGCGATGGTCAGGGCGGTTCTAGCCGTGGAACCGGCTCCGTCCACTGCGGTGGCTGGCCCGCTGGCCGTGCCGGCGCCGGCCGGGAAGGCCAGGACCTCCGCGCCCATCACTTCCTGCGGTTCCACTTCCGCGCTCACCGGGGTATCGCCCAATTGCCCGCCCAGGCGCACGGTGTACCGTCCGGCCCGGCTCGGGGTGACGCGTGCGAGATACTCACCCGGCGCGCCATTCCACACGGGTTCCAGGGTCAACACCTTCGTCTCGCCGCCATAGGCAATTTCAATCGTCATCCCGCTGACGTCCACGCTGGAGGGCGTGCCGTGTTCGTGGTCGCCATCTTCCGCGGCTGGCTCGGGGGTGCCGGAGGCAGCGCTGCCGTTGACGTGGATCGTGGCGGTTGCCGCCGTGTCGCTTTCACTATGTGCCCCGCCCTCGCTGTGGGCGGCGCCTTCGGTAATGGTCAGGATGATGGCGTTGGGCTGGCCGGCCACGGGCGGCTCGACCTCCCAGCCATAAAGAACGGAATAGTCACCGAAGGTGACGGTCTCGTGGGCCTGCGCGGTGGCGGGCAGCAACAGGTAAGCCAAAAGCGTGATGACGCTCAACGCGCGAAACATATTGCGGGACATATGCGCCTCCTGGGGCGTTGTTGATCGAACCGTATCAGCGACGAAATTCAGGCCGCCGTAGCGGCCGCGCACAGGACAGCGCAGCGGGGTGGGGGGGAGGCGACCGGGAGGTTCCAGGCCAGCGCGGCCTGCTCGTGATGGAAAAGCGTGCGCCAGTGCCCCAGGCCGGCCAGCAGCAGCACAAACAGGGCCGCTGGCATGAGCGTCGCGGGCATGTCAGCGGCGGAGTGCGCCTGGTAAATCTCGAAGAGGTAGTCGTGTGAGTGGGGACGTTGGGCCTGGCTGGGCGAGTGCGGATGGAACTCTTCCACGTGCGCCAGCAGCCAGCACGGGCACAGACCCGGCGGCGCAAAGGCCGTAAGCGCAATGATGAAGATGAGCAGGGCCAGCATCAAGCGCGACATGAGTGAGAATTATACACGCTGGGCGCGGTCCTGGTGCTTAGCCGGCGCGCAGACGTGTCGCCAGCCAGGCCACGCCAAAACACGCGGTGGCCACCAGCACAATGGCGGCGCCGGAGGCCACTGCCACGTAATACGACAAATACAGCCCCGCGATGCCCGAGAAGACCCCCACGGCCACCGCGATCAGCAGCATCACCGGCAGGCGCCGCGCCAGCAGGTAGCCGGTGGCGGCCGGCGTGATGAGCATGGCCGACATGAGCCCCGCGCCCACCGTTTGCAGCGACACCACCACCGTCACCGCCACCAAGATCAGCAGCAGGTAGCGCAGCGGCTCGATGGGCAGGCGCAGCGTGGCGGCGTGCACCGGGTCGAAGGCCACGATGACGAATTCTTTGAAGAAGGCGGCCACCACCAACAGCACGGCCGCGCCAAACCCCGCAATCAGCAGCAGGTCGTTGTTGGTGACGGCCAGGATGTTGCCAAACAGAATGTGGGCCAGGTCCACGCTGTAGCTGCGGATGGTGCTGATGAGCGCGATGCCCAACGCAAAGGCCCCGGCAAACACCACGCCCACGGCCGTGTCCTCCCGCAGGCGGCGGTCGCGGCTGACCGCGCCAATACCCAGCGCCGTCAGCACCGCGGCGCCCAGCGCGCCCCAGAACAGCGGGCCGCGCGTGCCGCCGAGCAGGTAGGCCACGGCCACGCCCGGCAAGATGGCGTGCGCCAGCGCGTCGCCAAAGAAGGCCATGCCGCGCAGCACCACGAAGGTGCCCACCACGGCGCAGACCACACCCACCAAAACGGCGGCGGTGATGCCGCGCAGCATAAAAGCGTACTGGAGCGGCTCCAGAATGAAGTTGATCATTGCGTTCGTCGTTGCGCCGCGCCTCAGGCGCAGCAGTCGTCGGTCGTCGCCAGTACCGGCTGGCCGTCCTGCCAGAAGGTCACGCGCCCGCCGTAAGCAGCGGCCAGGCGCTCGGTGGTCAGCACCGAGGCGGCCGGGCCATCGGCCAGCAGGCGCCGGTTGAGCAGCAGCAGGCGGTCGAAGCGGGTGGTGGCGGTCTGGAGGTCGTGGGTGGAGATGAGCACCGTCACGTGGTGCTGGCGCAGTTGGTCGAGGATGTCGAAGATGGCGGCTTGTGCCTCGACGTCAACGCCGCTGAAGGGCTCGTCCAGCAGCAGCACGTCGGCGCGCTGGGCCAGGGCGCGGGCGATAAACACCCGCTGCTGTTGGCCGCCCGACAGGTCGGCAATCGGCCGGCGGGCCAGCGCAGCCAGCCCGACTTGCTCGAGCGCTTCTGCGGCGGCCTCACGGTCGCGCCGGCCGGGCCAGCGCAGCCAGCCCACTTCTCTAACGCGGCCCATCAGCACCACGTCCAGCACCGACACCGGGAAGCGCCAATCCACCGCCTCGCGCTGGGGCACGTAGCCAATGGACGGGCAGTCGCCGGCGTGATGCGAGTGGCCGTGTACCAGCACATCGCCGCTGCGGTGCGGCAGCAGGCCGACGATGACCTTGAACAGCGTGCTCTTTCCGGCGCCGTTCGGACCCACCACGGCCACGCGCTCGCCGTGCTGGATCCTGAAGCCGACGTCCTCGAGCACGGCCGGGCCGCTGCCGTAGCCGGTGGAGATATGGGTTAGGGCCAGCGCTACGCCGTCATCGTGCTGGCCGCGCTGGGTGGTGGTCGTGGGCTGGGCGAGAGCGGTCATGCCATTAACTTCCCAGGGTCTGGACAATAGTGCTGACGTTGTGGCGCATCATGTCGCTGTAGGTCTCGGCGCCGGAGCCGGCCGGGCCAAGCGCGTCGGTGTACAAGGAAGCCACTACCCGCACCCCGGCCTCCGTAGCGACTTGGTTGATCAGGCTGTTAGATGTGACATTCTCGGCAAACACGGCCGGCACCCCGGCGGCGCGCACGGCGTCCACCAGCGCCGCCAGCTCCTGCGCCGACGGCGAGGCGCCCTCCGTCGTGGTAGGCAGCACCGTGCCGAGGATTTCGAAGCCGTAGCGCTCGGCAAAGTAGCCAAAGGTGTCGTGGGTGGTGACGAGCTTGCGGCGTTCCAGGGGCAAAGTCTGCACCTGATCAAAAACCCATGTGTCCAGGGCCTGGAGCTCGGCCGTGTAGGCCTGCGCATTGGCTTCGTAATCGGTCTTGTGGGTTGGGTCAGCCGAGATCAAGGCGTCACGGATGTTGCGGACCATAAGGCTGGCGTTATCCACGCTGTGCCAGATGTGGGGGTCATGGCGGCCGCGCTCGTCCGCCTGCGCGTCCGCGCCCGCGTCTTCGGCATGATTTGCCTCAAGCAGTTCCACGCCGTCCGACAGCCGCACTCGGGTGGCGTGCGAGCCAGTGGACACGTATAGGTCATCCAGCCAGCCCTCGAAGTCCGCGCCGTTCTCAAAGATCAACTGGGTATCGGCCAGGGCGGTGCCATCGGCCGGGGTGGGGTTGAAAGTGTGCGTGTCGAGGCCGGGCCCCACCAGGGTGGTCACGGTGACGTGCTCTCCGCCAACGTGGCGCACCAAGTCAGCCACTACGCTAAAGGTAGCGACCACCGGCAGTGGGCCACCCGCCGCCTGGTCGCTTCCGATAGGGCCGCAAGCGCCGGTCAGGACGCCCACGCTGGACAGCAGAACGATCAGCAGACGGCGCATCAAAGTAACCCTTCGTGAAAATCCTAGAGCGGGTTCCGCTCGCGTTTACGGCGGGTAGGGGCGTTCAA
>CAYUYN010000330.1:0-4841 GCA_964449185.1 uncultured Anaerolineales bacterium
ACCGCCAGAACTCGCCCCCAGGCGGAAATGCACCCCCGCCGGGCCCCGACAGTTTTGCCGCGCGACGGGTTTGCAGTACAATGACGCGTGCGTCGGGACCCCGGAAAGGTCTCCGGCGTGCCCAGGCCAAGCCGCCCCTCCACGCGCCCGGCCTGCTGCGGGCCACAAAACCAAAGCCGCGCGCCAGCAGTATATACATGCACAGTCTGTCGTTCGTCCCACTCGACCAACACAAGGAGCACCACCATGGCTAAATCTCAAACGCTGAAGTTTAAGCGCGTCATCAGCGCCCCGCCCGACGAGGTCTACCGCGCGTTTGCCAGCTCCAGCGCGCTGCGGGAGTGGTTCTGCGACTCGGCGCAGACCGAGCCGCGCAAGGGCGGCCGCCTGTATGCGGCCTGGAACCGCGGCTACTACGCCATGGGCGAGTTCACCAAGGTCAGCCCGGGGCGCAAGGTGGCCTTCACCTGGCAAGGCCGGGGCGAGCCGGGGGCCACCCTGGTGAAGGTGAGCGTGGCCGCGAAGAAGAGCGGCGGCACGGCTGTGACCGTGGAACACGAGGGCGTGGGCACCGGCAAGACGTGGGCCGCCCAGGCCGAGGCCATCGCCAAGCGCTGGGAGACCGCGCTCGAGAACCTCCAGTCGGTGATGGAAACGGGTGAGGACTTGCGCTTCACCCTGCGGCCCATGCTGGGCATCACCGGCATGGAAGAAGTGAACGACGAGACCGCCACGCGGCTGGGCGTGCCCGCTTACCAGGGCCTGCGCATCGACGGCACCGTGGCTGGCATGGGCGCCGAAGCCGCGGGCCTGCAGAAGGACGATGTGATTTTGAGCCTGGGCGCCGGCAAGGTGAACAGCTACGGCGGCCTCACCGAGGCCCTGCTGGCGCACCGCGCCGGCGATACCGTGCCGGTCAGCCTGTATCGCGCTGGCGAGAAGCTCACCCTGGACATGACCCTCTCCAAGCGCCCGCTGCCCGAGATCCCCGCCACGGCCCACGACCTCAGCGAGGCTGCGCGCGCCATCTACAACACGCTGGCGGTCGAGATGGACGCGGCCCTGAAGGGCGTCAGCGAGGCCGAGGCCAACTTCCGCGCCGCGCCCGGCGATTGGACCGTCAAGGAAGCCCTGGCGCATCTGCTCCACGAGGAGCGCGGCACACAGCAGCAGACCGGCATGCTGACGACGGGCATCGAGGCCTGGTACGACACCTACAACGGCAACAGCCCCGCCTGGGTTCAGGCCACCGCCGCCTCGTTTCCAACCCTGGCCGCGATGGTCAAGGAGCTCAAGCGCGCGCAGGCCGAGACCGTGGCGCTGCTCGAGGCGTTGCCCGACACCTTTATCGCCCGCAAGGGCAGCTACTGGCGCACGGCCTACAACGCCCTGGAAGGCAGCCCCCACAGCCGCGACCACTTCGCACAGATGGCGGCCAGCGTGGCCGCCGCGCGCGCGCCCAAGGCCGAGAGCGAGACCTCGCCCGCGCCCACATAATATGGTGACCAAGACGCAGTCGCTTAAGTTCAAGCGTACCCTCCAGGCACCGCCCGCCGAAGTCTACCGGGCCTTTACGCACGCCACCGCCCTGCGCGATTGGCTGGCCGATGCGGCCGCGGCGCAGCCGCGACCCGGCGGGCACCTCTACCTGAAGTGGAACTCGGGCTATTCGGCGCAAGGCACCTTCACCGCGCTGGAGCCCGGCAAGAAACTGGCGTTCACCTGGCACGGCCACGCCGAGCCCGCGCCCACGCGCGTGGTGATCGGCCTGGCCGCCAAGAACGGCGGCACCCTGGTCACGCTCACCCACAGCGGGCTGGGCACCGGCAAAACTTGGGCGCCTGCCGTGTCCGCAATCAGCGCGGGTTGGGAAAGCGGGCTGGAGAATTTGCAGTCGACCCTCGAGCGCGGCCTCGACCTGCGCCAGACACGGCTCCCGCGCATGGGCGTCCTTGTCGGCGAGTTCAACGCCGACGTGGCCGCGCGCATGGGCGTGCCCGTGAGCCAGGGTGCCCGCCTGGAAGGCGCCGCCGATGGCTCAGGCGCGCAGGCGGCCGGGCTGCAAAAAGATGACGTGATCGTCAAGATGGGCAGCCAGCGGGTGACGGACTTTGCCAGCCTGGGGCCCGCCCTGCATGGCCGCCAGGCCGGCGACACGCTGCCGGTGGTGTTCTACCGCGGCGCCGAGAAGCGCACGGTGCAGATAGAGCTCGGCCGCCGGCCCGACCCGCCCGCCCTGCCCGAAAGCGGCAGCGCGCTGGCCGACCGCGCCCAGGCACTCTATGCCGGCTTTCTGAAAGATATGGCCAACCGCCTGAAAGGCGTGAGCGAGGCCGAGGCCGACCAGCGCCCGGCGCCCAACGAGTGGAACCTCAAAGAACTGGTGGCGCACTTCATCGCCTGCGAGCGCGACCTGCAGTCGTGGATCGCCGACATGGTCAACGACAACACCGTGGGTGACAGCCTGGAGTTCCGGCCCAACGTCACGCCGCGGCTGGCCGCCATCGTCGCGCGCTACCGCACCCTTAAGGCGCTGCAGGGTGAGCTGAAGCACAGCACCCGTGAGACCATCGCCCTGCTGCGCGCGCTGCCGCCCGAGTTTGTGGGCCGCCAGCACATGTTCCGGCGCGTGGCCGAGTGGATCATGTTTATCGTGCCGGGCCACCTGCCCGACGAGCACGGCCCGCAGCTCCAGGCCACGCTCGCAGCCGCGCGCCAACCGGCGGCTTAGAGCGGGTTCCGCGTGCGTTTACGGCGGTGTAGGGGCCTTCAATCCCACACCTGAGTAGAAAATAGCCGTTATGTTTTCATGCGTGCGGGTGTCGCAAAGACATGTCGCCTGCGGTGTAGGCAAGTGTGAACGCCCCTACCCGTGCCACACAAACGGCAGTTCAGCCTCCCCGGCGGCCAGCCCTCAGCCGCCGCCCATTGGAGATGTGCATGACCCAGGCCTTCGACTTCGGCGGAGACATCGTCTGGCGGCCCACGGCGGCCGACATCGAGGGCACGCACCTGCAGCGCTTTATGCGCCAGCACGGCCTGGCCAGCTACGACGCGCTCATGCAGCGCTCCACGAGCGACATCGCCTGGTTCACCGACGCGGTGCTCAAGTATCTCGACATCCGTTTCCAGCGCCCCTACGACCAGGTAGTGGACCTGGCGCGCGGCCCGGCCTGGCCGCGCTGGTGCGTAGGCGGCCAGCTCAACATCACCTACAACTGCGTCGACAAATACCTGCATGACGCCGGCCTGGCGCGCCGGCCGGCCCTGGTGTGGGAGGGCGAAGGCGGCGAGACCCGCACCCTGTCCTACGCCGACCTGTATGAGTCGGTCAACCACTGCGCCAACCTGCTGCGCGAGCTGGGCTTCCGCAAAGGCGACGCCATCGGGCTGTTTATGCCCATGCTCCCCGAGAACGTGGTGGCCCTGCTGGCCATCGCCAAGATCGGCGGCATCGTGCTGCCGCTGTTCTCCGGCTACGGCGCGGGCGCCCTTGCCGACCGCCTCAACGATGCCGGCGCCAAGGGCCTCGTCACGGCCGATGGCTTCTTCCGGCGCGGGCAGCTCGTGCCAATGAAGCCGGTGGCCGATGAGGCCGTGCTGCGGGTGCCCACCCTGCGCAAGGTGGTGGTGGTGCAGCGTGCCGGCAACCCGGTGCCGATGCTGTCTGGCCGCGACCATTGGTGGCACGAGCGCATGCCGGCCCAGTCGAGCTTTGCCGCGCCCGAGCCGACGGATGCCGAAGACCCGCTGATGATCCTTTACACCTCCGGCACCACCGGCAAGCCCAAGGGCGCGGTGCATACCCACTGCGGCTTTCCGGTGAAGGCCGCGCAGGACATGGCGTTTGGCGCCGATGTGCGCGCCGGCGACCGCATCTACTGGGTCACCGACATGGGCTGGATGATGGGCCCCTGGCTGGTGTTTGGCAGCCTGCTGCTGGGCGCGACCATGTTCATTTACGACGGCGCGCCCGACTATGCCCCGCCCAGCCAGGGCGAGGCCGCCGGCGCCGGCCGACTGTGGCAGATGGTGGAGCGCCACACGCTCACCCACCTGGGCGTCAGCCCCACCCTGATCCGCGCGCTAAGCAAGCACGGCGAGGCCCCCGTGCGGCGGCACAAGCTGGACTCGCTGCGCATCTTTGCCTCCACCGGCGAGCCGTGGAACCCGGACCCGTGGCTGTGGCTGTTCCATACGGTCGGCGGCGGCACACGGCCCATCATCAACTACTCGGGCGGCACGGAGGTGTCGGGCGGCATCGTCATGGGCAATCCCCTGCTGCCGCTCAAGCCGTGTGCCTTTGCGGGCCCTTGCCCCGGCATGGCGGCCGATGTGGTCGACGAACAGGGCCGCTCGGTGCGCAATCAGGTAGGCGAGCTGGTGGTGCGCGCGCCCTGGATTGGCATGACGCGCGGCTTTTGGAAGGACCCGGAACGTTACGAGGCCACCTACTGGAGCCGCTTCCCGGGCATTTGGGTCCACGGCGACTTTGCGGCCGTGGACAGCGATGGGCTGTGGTATATCCTGGGCCGCAGCGATGACACCATCAAGGTGGCGGGCAAGCGCGTTGGGCCGGCTGAGCTCGAGTCGGTGCTGGTGAACCACCCGGCCGTGTTGGAGGCCGCCGCCATCGCCGTGCCCGATGATGTAAAGGGCAACGCCGTCGTCTGTTTTGTCGTCCTCAGGCCCGGCCATTCACCCACCGGCGAGCTGCGCGCCGCCCTGATGGAAAAGGTCAGCACCGAGATGGGCAAGCCGCTGCGCCCGCGCGAGCTGCGCTTTGTCGCCGACCTGCCCAAGACCCGCAATGCCAAGGTCATGCGCCGCGTGATCCGCTC